>NZ_CEEDOS010000025.1:0-71708 GCF_979256525.1 Klenkia sp. AC732
CCCCCACCAACACCACCCCCACCAACACCGCCGCCAGCAGTGACGGCTCACTGGCCTACACCGGCATGGAACTCACCGCCCCCGCCATCGCCGGCCTGCTCGCCCTCCTGCTCGGCGCCGCCCTCACCCTCGGCACCCGCCGCCGGGTGACCCACCAGTAAGACCGCGCAGGCGCCACCGGCCCGGCCGCCCCCGAGGGCGACCGGGCCGGTGGCACGCCCTCGATGTCACATCGAGCGGCGTGACCACGGGACGACCCCGCTCGATGTCACATCGAGCGGGGTTGTTCCACGTGGATCAGCGACGGATCAGCTGAAGAGCGCGCTGTACCCGTTCAACGCGGGCTGCCCGCCGAGGTGGGCGTAGAGCACGGTGGCGTCACGGGAGATCTCCCCGGAGCGCACCAGCTCGATGGTCGCGGCCATCGACTTCCCCTCGTACACGGGGTCGGTGACCATGCCCTCGGTGCGGGCGGCGGTCTCCATCGCGCGCAGCGTGACGTCGTCCGGGATGCCGTAGACGCCGGCGTGGAAACGCTCGTCGAGCTCGACGTCGTCCAGTGTCAGCTCGCGCTGCACGCCGATCGCGGCAGCGGTGCGCTGGGCGATCCGGAGCACCTGGTCACGGGTCTCGGTGGGCTTGGCGGAGGCGTCGATGCCCAGGACGCGGCGGGGGCGGGCGCCGTCCTCCTCCAGCTTGGCGAACCCGGCGACCATGCCGGCCTGGGTCGAACCGGTCACCGAGCAGACGACCACGGTGTCGAAGAAGACGCCCAGCTCCTGCTCCTGCTGCGCCACCTCGCGAGCCCAGTTGGCGAAGCCGTGGCCGCCCAGCGGGTGGTCCGAGGCGCCGGCCGGGATGGCGTAGGGCTTGCCGCCGCGGGCCTCGATCTCGGCGAGCGCGGCCTCCCAGCTCTCCTTGAACCCGATGCCGAAGCCGGCCTTGACCAGCCGCACGTCAGCACCGGCCAGCCGCGAGATCAGGATGTTGCCGACCTTGTCGTAGACGGCGTCGGGCCAGTCGACCCAGCTCTCCTGGATCAGCACGCAGGACAGCCCCAGGTGCGCGGCGACCGCGGCGACCTGGCGGGTGTGGTTGCTCTGCACGCCACCGATGGAGACCAGGGTGTCGCAGCCCTGGGCCAGCGCCTCGGCGACCAGGTACTCGAGCTTGCGGGTCTTGTTGCCGCCGTAGGCGATGCCGGAGTTGCAGTCCTCCCGCTTGGCCCAGACGGCGGCGCCGCCCAGGTGCTCGGTCAGCCGGTCCAGGCGGTGCACGGGCGAGGGGCCGAACAGCAGGCTGGTGCGGGGGAAGTCGTCGAGCGTCGTCACGGGGTCTCCTCGGTCAGTTCGGACAGCAGCGCCGTCCAGATGGCGGTGGTGGTGCCGACGGCGGCCTCGACGTCGTGGTGCTGGCAGGCGGTGATGAGCTGCTCGTGCAGGTCCACCGAGTCCGCGCCGTGGGCGGCGGCGAACCGCAACCGCTCCAGCCGGCGGACGACGGGGGTGAAGCGGTCGACGGTGGCCCGCACGGCGCCGTTGCCGCACCGGTCGACGAGCACGTCGTGCAGGTCGTCGTCGGCGTCCATCGCGGCGTCGACGTCCCCGGCGCGGACGGCCGCGGCGAACCGGTCGTTGGCCGCGCGCATCGTGGCGACGTCGTCGGCGCTCACGGCGGGGACGGCGGTTCGGACGGCGAGCTCGTGCATGGCCCGGACGACGACCGCGGCGTCGTGCACGACCGAGGGCACGACGGCGGTGACCCGGGTGTGGCTCTGCGGCTTGGACTCGACCAGGCCCTCGTCGGCCAGCCGGGCCAGCGCGGTGCGGACCGGGGCCACGGAGAGCCCCAGCCGGACGGCGAGCTCGGCGTCCTTGACCACCCCGCCGGGGGGCAGCTCGCCACTGACGATGGCCTCCCGGATGGCGACGAGCGCCTGGTCGCGCAGCAGGACACGGGGGGCGGTCACAACTGACATCTCAGATGTCAGTCAGCCGGATGTCAAGTGGCAGGACCGTTGCGGACGTCGTCAGTCCCGCTCGTGGCGACCACCCCACCTCCTCGCGCAGGCTCCGGGGCATGGACTGGAGCACCGACCCCACCGTCGCCGCCGCGTACTTCGCGCACCGTCTGACGGTCGAGACCGACGTCAGCGACGTGCACGCCGCCCTGGAGTCCGGCGACCCCGGCTTCGTGCTGGTCGACGTGCGCAGCCGGGAGGCGTGGGACCAGGGCCACGTCCCCGGCGCGGTGCACGCGCCGGGCGGCGACCTGGTCACCGACGGTCCGGTCGTCGTCCACTGCTGGGGGCCGGGTTGCAACGGGGCCACCCGGGCCGGGCTGCGCCTGGCCGCCCGGGGGGTGCGGGTCCGCGAGATGCTCGGCGGCTTCGAGTACTGGGCCCGCGAGGGGTTCGCGGTCCAGACGGCCGACGGGGTGCACCACCCGACAGCCGACCCGCTGACCGCGCCGGCCGGGGCGGTCTGCGGCTGCTAGCGGTTCAGGACGGCTGGGTGGGACAGCGTGGCGCCAGGTTCTCGGTCGCCCAGCGGGCCAGCTGGTCCAGCACCGGGGACAGCGCCTCCCCCGACGGCGTCAGCCGGTAGGTGACGCCCACGGGCGGGCCGGCGTCGACGGTGCGCTCGACCAGTCCGCCCTGGGCCAGCTCGGTGAGCCGGTCGGACAGGACGGAGTCGCTGATCCCGGCGACGGCGCGGCGCAGCTCGCTGAAGGTCGCCGGACCGCTGGTCAGCACCGACACGACCATCCCGTTCCAGCGCTTGCCGAGGAAGGAGAAGGCGTGCGTCAGCGCGGCATCACAGGCCCGGGGTTCGTGCTGCACGTCCGCCACACCCACAGCGTACCCGTGCTAGCGTTTCCGGTGTCGCTCTGTTTTACCTAGCTGCACACCTGAGAGAAGTGATCCCCGTGTCCCTGTTCCGCCTGGACGCCAGCATCCGCACCGAGGGCTCCGCCAGCCGCGCCATCGCCGACATCGTCGAGGCGCAGTGGCGCGACGGCGCACCCGACGCCCCGGTCACCCGCCGGCACGTCGGCACCGAGCCGCTGCCGGCCACCGCCTGGGGCGACGCGGTCAACGCGGCCTACACCCCGGCCGAGCAGCGCACCGCCGCGCAGACCGAGGCCGTCGCCCTCGCCGCGACCCTGACCGACGAGCTCGTGGACGCCGAGGCGCTCCTGCTCGCCGTCCCGCTGTACAACTTCGGCGTCTCCCAGCACGTCAAGAACTGGGTCGACCTGGTCATCACCGACCCGCGGATGGCCCCCGGCCAGCCGCCGCTGCTGGCCGGCAAGCCCGCCGTCCTGGTCACCGTGCACGGCGGCAACTACAGCGCCGGCACCCCGCGCGAGGACTGGGACCACGCCACCGGCTGGCTGCGCCGCATCCTCGCCGACGTCTGGCAGCTCGACCTCACCGTCGTCACCCGCGAGTTCACCCTGGTCGGGGTCAACCCGGCCCTCGACGAGTTCACCGCTATGGCCGAGGAGCTCAAGGCCGACGCCGAGCGCGAGGCCGCCGAGCACGGTCGCCGGCTGACCACCGCGCGTCGCGTCGCCGCCTGACCCTGCGCCCACCCAGGCGGGGGAACCCCAGCACCCCACGGCGCGCCGGTCAGGGGGTGCTGGGGTTCCCCGGCCCGGGGTCGTCGGAGAGCCGCGACCAGAGCAGCTCGTCGTGCTTCACGCCGTCCCCGAAGCGGTACGAGCGGCGCAGCCGGCCCTCCAGGGTGAACCCGGCCCGCGCGGCGACCCGACCCGACGCCGGGTTCTCCACCGCGTGCGCCAGCACCACCCGGTCCAGGCCCAGCTCGGCGAACGCCCACCGGCAGACGGCGTCCACCACCCGCGGGGCGACCCGCCGGCCCCGGGCCGCCGGAACCACCCAGTAGCCGACCTCTGCGTCCAGCTGCACCGGGTCGATCGAGTGCAGCGACACCGAGCCCAGCAGGCCGCCGTCGGACCGGGACACGACGGCCCGCGACACGTGGCCCTCCCCCTCACTGCGCCGGGCCAGCCACTGCGTGGCCTCCTCGAGGGACGACGCGCCACTGCCGTTCCACAGCCGGACGGCGGGGTCCTGCAGCGCCGCCCACACCGCGTCCAGGTCGGTGGGCCGCCACGGGCGCAGCCGGAGCTCGTCGACGTCGATCTGCACCCGCCCATCCTGTGCGAGACCGGGGACGGCGGGTAGCCCGACGAGATGGACACCAGCTGGCCGATGGCCGCCCAGGCCACCCTGCACTGCCTCACCGGGTGCGCCGCCGGGGAGGTGACGGGCATGGTGCTGGCCGCCGGCCTCGGCTGGGGCAACGGCACGACGATCGTGGTCTCGCTGCTGCTGGCCTTCGCGTTCGGCTACGCCCTGACGATGCGCGGCGTGCTCCGGGCCGGGCTGCCGCTGCACCGGGCACTGCGGGTGGCGCTGGCCGCCGACACCGTCTCGATCGCGGTCATGGAGGTGGTCGACAACGGCTTCGTCCTCGTCGTCCCGGGCGCCCTGGCCGCCGGCCTCACCACCTGGCTGTTCTGGTGGTCGCTCGCCCTCGCCCTGGGCCTGGCCTTCCTGGTGGCCTGGCCGGTGAACCGCTGGCTGATGTCCCGCGGCCGGGGGCACGCGGTGGTGCACGAGCTGCACCGAGCCGACCGTGGTGGGATCGGCGGGTGACCGCAGCAGAGCCCGTCGTCCGCCTCGCGCAGCGCCGGGACGTCCCGCGCCTGGCCGCCACCCTGGCCGCGGCCTACCCCGACTACCGCTGGACCTCCTGGGCCTTCCCCGAGGACGGGCGGGCGCAGCGGGTGCACCGCTGGCACGAGCTCGTCGCGGGGCTGGCCGGGGTCGACGCGCAGACGACGTGGGTGACCGACGACTGCGCCGCCGTCGCCACCTGGACCCCGCCGGGCGACCCGGCCCCGGCCGCGGACCTGCAGGCGGTGCTGGACCGGGACCTGCCCAAGGTGTTCGGCAGCCGGCACCGGGTCGTCCAGGCCACCGACCGGATCGCCGCGGCCGGACGGCCGGAGACCCCGCACTGGTGGCTGGTGTCGGCCGGGACCCGTCCGTCACAGCGTTTCGCCGGCCTGTCCCGCGCCGTCGTGACGCCGGTGCTGGACCGCTGCGACGCCGACGGCGTCCCCGCGGCGCTGGCCGCCTACACCTCCGGTGTCGTGCACTGGGCCGAGGCGCTGGGCTTCGTCGTCACCCAGTCGACCCGCAGCGCCGTGGACCACGAGCTGCCGGTCTGGACGCTGGTCCGCCCGCCCCGCGGGGCCTGAGGGGCGGGCGGACCGGAGCGGTCAGTCGCGCGGGCCACCCGCGACGTAGACGACCTGGCCGGACACGAAGCCCGCGCCCTCACTGGCCAGGAACGACACCGTGTGCGCGATGTCCTCGGGCTGGCCGACCCGGGCGACCGGGATCTGCTTGGCGGCCATCGCCTTGAAGTCCTCGAAGGGGACGCCGACGCGCTCGGCGGTCGCCGCCGTCATCTCGGTCTCGATGAAGCCGGGGGCGATCGCGTTGGCGGTCACGTTGTAGCGGCCCAGCTCGATCGCCAGGGTCTTGGTGAACCCCTGCATGCCGGCCTTGGCCGCGGAGTAGTTGACCTGGCCGCGGTTGCCCAGCGCCGAGACGCTGGACAGGTTCACGATCCGGCCGAACTCGGCGGCGACCATGTGCTTCTGGGCGGCCTTGCTCATCAGGAAGGCGCCGCGCAGGTGCACGTTCATGACGGCGTCCCAGTCCTCGACGCTCATCTTGAACAACAGGTTGTCGCGGGTGATGCCGGCGTTGTTCACCAGCACGGTCGGCCCGCCGAGCTCCTCGGCCACGCGCTCGACCGCGGCGTTCACGCTGGCCTCGTCGGCGACGTCCGCGCCGACCGCGATCGCCTCGCCGCCCGCGGCCTGGATCGCCGAGACGGTGCCCGCGCAGGACCCCTCGTCCAGGTCGAGGACCGCCACGGCCATGCCGTCGGCCGCCAGCCGGGTGGCGATCGCCGCCCCGATGCCCCGGGCAGCTCCCGTCACGATCGCCGTCCGCTGTGCCTGCGCCATTGCCTGCTCCTCTGCTACTGGTGAGTAGAACGTCTGCGCTGATCTCTACCAGCCTCACCTGCGCGCCCGCGCGGCACCACCCGGGCGGGTGGGAAGGCCCAGGTCAGGGTCGCGGACCCGGGTCCGGTGGCCGATGGGGAACCGACCGGTCCCCCCGCACACCACCGACGGAGCCCTCCCGTGCCGCACCCGACGCCCCCTGGCCGGCCCGACGCCGGCCGCACCCGGGTCCTCGCGGCCCTGGTGGGCGCGTCGGCAGCGATCGGGCTGCTCGCCCTGCTGGACCCGACGACGCTGCGCCCCGGCGCCTGGACGGCGGTCTTCCTCGCCGTCCTCGGGGCGGCGGCACTGACCGCCCTGGCCCTGCTCACCGTCGGCCGTGACTGGTCCGACGCCGTGCTGGGTCTGCTCGTCTGCTGCCTGATGGGGCTGGTGCTCCTCTCGGTGCTGGCCAACCAGAGCCGCGCCGGCGGGATGCTGAACGTCGTCCTGCTGTTGCCCAACGCCGTCTACGCGGCCGTGTACCTGTCCCGGGCGGCGAGCCGGGCGGCCATGGTGACGCTGACCGCCTGCACCGGGGCGGCCATGGGCGCCATCACCAGCGACCCGCTGCAGTGGCTGACGCTGGTCGCCCTGCCGCTGCTGGCCTTCCTGGGGACCACGGAGGTCGTCCTGCGGCTGCGCCACCGACTGGGCAGCGCCCTCGAGGCGCTCCACCGGCAGACCGTGACCGACCCGCTCACCGGCCTGCTCAACCGGCGCGCCCTGCAGGACCGGGTCGCCGCCACCGCCGGCGGCACGCCGGGCACCACCACGGTGGCCGTCCTGGACATCGACCGCTTCAAGACCGTCAACGACACCCTCGGCCACGCCGCCGGGGACGAGCTGCTCCGGCGGTTCGCGGCCGGGCTGGCCGCCGAGACCCGGGACGAGGACGTCGTGGTCCGGCTGGGCGGCGAGGAGTTCCTCGTCCTGTCCACGACCCCGGCCGACCGGGCCGGCGCCTACGCGGAGACGCTCCGGGTGCGGGCCGCGGAGTGGATGGCCGACTGGTCGGCCACCGTCAGCATCGGCGTCGTCACCCTCGCCGGACCCCCGCCCGACGGGCTGGTCGGTGCCGAGCTCGAAGCCGCGGTACAGGCGGCCGACGCCTGCCTCTACGCCGCCAAGCGTGGCGGGCGCGACCGCGTCGTCCTCGCGGAATGGCCACGGGAGCGCCCTGCCGGGGCCGACGCCGTCCGGGCCGGCGTGTCCGGCTGAGCCGGCGTGCGTAGTCTCTGCGGCACAACAGAACACACCGACAGGGGAGCGCCAGGAGGCGCTGAGAGTGCGGGAGACCGCAGACCCTCGAACCTGAACCGGGTCATGCCGGCGTAGGGAGTCTGGAGAGAGCACCATGACCGCTGAGGTCACCCGTCCGACCGCTGCCACCGAGGCCGCGCCGCGCCGCTCCTGGCGCACCGTCGACATCGTCACGACCGCCGTGCTGGGCGTCGCGTTCGGTGTCGTCTTCATCCTGTGGAACCTGCTCAACTCGACCGTGGGCAGCGCGTTCTCCTTCTTCCCGCCCGTGCAGGGCCTGATGAACGGCGTCTACCTGCTGCCCGGCCTGGTCGCCGGCCTGCTGGTGCGCAAGCCCGGCGCGGCCACCTTCGCCTCCACGCTGGCCGCCGCGGTCAGCCTGCTCGCCTCGCCCTACGGCGGGATCATCGTGGTGTACGGCCTGGTCCAGGGCCTGGGCGCCGAGTTGGGCTTCGCCCTCACCCGCTACCGCACCTTCGGCTGGGGCACCGCGGTGCTGGCCGCGGTCACGGCGGGGCTCTCGACCTCGGTGCTGGACAACTCGCTCTACTACGCCGACCTGGGCTTCTGGGCCTACCAGCTGCCCTACACCGTGCTGACCGTGATCAGCAGCGTGCTGATCGCCGGGGTGCTCGGGCTGCTGCTGGTCCGGGCCCTGGCCCGCACCGGCGCGCTGAGCTCCTTCGCCTCCGGGCGCAGCCGCGTCTGAGCACGGCCCGGTCGCGGTCCGGGCACGGGGCCTGGCGGTCCGGCACGCCTCCCGGCTCGCCTGGGCGCTGACCGGCGTCGACCTGGACGTCGCCCCCGGCGAGCGGGTGCTGGTCACCGGCCGCTCCGGGGCCGGCAAGTCCACGCTGTTCGCCGTCCTGGCCGGGCTGCTGGACCCCGAGGCCGCCGAGGTCACCGGTGAGCTCACCGTCGACGACCGCTCCCCCGCCGACGCCCGCGACCGGTTGGGCCTGCTGCTGCAGGACCCCGACAGCCAGCTGGTGATGACCCGCGCCGGGGACGACGTCGCCTTCGGCCTGGAGAACGCCGGGCTGCCGGCCGCGCTCATCTGGCCGCGGGTCGACGAGGCGCTGGCCACCGTGGGCTGGCGGTACGGCCGGGAGCGCCCCACCCAGGCGCTGTCCGGCGGGGAGAAGCAGCGGCTGGTGCTGGCCGGCGCGCTGGCCCGCCGTCCCGGGCTGCTGCTGCTCGACGAGCCGACCGCCCAGCTGGACCCGGCCGGCTCCGACGTCGTCCGGACGGCGGTGGCGCGCGCCGTCGCCGACCGCCGGACGACGCTGCTCGTCATCGACCACGACGCAGCGCCCTGGCTGCCGCTGGTGGACCGGGTGGTGGAGGTGGTCGACGGCGGGCTCATCGAGCACAGTCCGGGGTGGACGCCGGCGCCCCGGACGGCGGGGCTGGACCTGTCGCGCCCGGGAGCGTGGATCAGGGTCCCTGATCAGAGTCCGTCCTCCTCGACGAGATGTGGTGAGGGAGGACGGACGTGGACCAGGGACCCTGATCCACGCTCCTCCCCCCGGCTGGCGGCAGCGGCGGCCGGTTTCACCCACCGCGGGGCGCAGCAGCCCTCGCTGGCGCCCACCGACCTGGAGCTCCCCGCGGCCGCCGTCACGGCGGTGACCGGGCCCAACGGCACCGGCAAGTCCACGCTGGCCCTGCTGCTGGCCGGGCTGCGGGCACCCTCGACCGGCCGGGTCGTCGCCTCGGCGGAGCTGGCCGCCCGCGGGGTCCGGGAGCCGCACCGGTGGCGGGCCGGGGAGCTGGTCACCCGCATCGGGACGGTCTTCCAGCAGCCCGAGCACCAGTTCCTCACCGGGCGGCTGCGCGACGAGCTGGAGCTGGGCCCGCTGCGCTCGGGCGCCGGGTCCACCGCGGCCCGGGCCCGCGCGGAGGAGCTGCTGGAGCGGCTCGGGCTGACCCCGTTCGCCGACGCCAACCCCTTCACCCTCTCCGGCGGGCAGCAGCGCCGGCTGTCGGTGGCCACCGCGCTGGCCACCGCCCCCCAGGTGCTGGTCCTGGACGAGCCGACGTTCGGCCAGGACGCAGTCACCTGGCGGGAGCTGGTCACCCTGCTGGCCGAGCAGCGCGCCGCGGGCTGCGCGGTCTGCGTCGTCACCCACGACCGGGACCTGGTCGACGTCCTCTCCGACGCCGAGCTCGCGCTGTGACGGCGTCCCTGGCGCTGGGCCCGACGCCCGACGTCCCGCTGTCCCGGGTGAACCCGGTCGCCCAGATCGTGGCCACCGTCGTCGTCAGCCTGGTGCTGCTGTCCACCCTGGACGCGGTGACGCCGGCCGTCGTCGTCGCCGCGGAGCTGTGCCTGCTCCCGGCGGCCGGGCTGACCGCGCCGCGGGTGCTGCTGCTGCGCACCTGGCCACTGCTGCTCAGCGCGCTCACGGTGGGCCTGGTCAACCTGGTGCTGGGGGACTCCGGGCCGCTCACCGCCCTGGGGATCACGCTGCGGGTGATCGGGCTGGCGCTGCCCGGGGTGCTGCTGGTGGCCTCGACCGACCCGGTCCGGCTGGCCGACGCGCTGATCGTGCACTGGCGCTTCCCACCCCGGTTCGCCGTCGGGGCGCTGGCTGCGCTGCGGCTGGCCCCGCTGCTGGTCACCGAGTTCGAGACCGTGCGGCTGGCCCGCCGCACCCGCGGCGTCGAGACCGGCCGCAACCCCGTCGCCCAGGCCCGGGCGTTCGCCGGGGTCGCCTTCACGCTGCTCATCGGCGCGGTCCGGCGGGCGGGACGCCTGGCCACCGCGATGGACGCCCGCGGCTTCGACTCCGGCGTCCCGCGCACCAACGCCCGGGGTTCGGTGCTGCACACCCGGGACGCGCTCTTCGTCGCGGGCGCGGTGCTGGTCGGGGCGGTCGCCGTCACGACCAGCGTGCTGACCGGGGCCTTCGACCCGCTGTTCGTCGGCGGCTGATCCGACCGCCCCCGGCCCGCCGGGGACGGGTCAGGACCGGGAGAGGGTGTCCGGGTAGGGCTGCAGGTACTGGGCCACCAGGTAGGTGCGGCGGTCGGCGCCGTCGTCGGCACCCCGGGTCCGGTCCGACCACCGGGCCAGGACGGCGTCCACCTCGCGCGCCAGCTCCTCGGCCTCCGCCTTGGTCAGCCGCATCGTGACGTTGGTGATCGACACGGTGGTCGCGTCGTCGGTGCGCCGGGCGTGGGCGGCGTCGACGACGGCGTGCCCCCAGGCGGTGGACTGCCGGCGGAAGACGCCGACGGCGGCCGCACCGCCGGGAGCGGCCTCCAGCTCGTCGAGGCTGATGCTGAGCCCGTGCTCGGCGACCAGCCGCCACACCCGGTCGCGGCGGTCCCGGCCCTCGCCCTCGGCCTCCTCGACCAGGCCGTACTTGGCCAGCTGGCGGAGGTGGAAGCTGGCCTGGTTGGCCGGGATGCCCAGCTCCCGGGCGACGTCGGCGGCCCGCACGGGGCCGGTTGCGTACATCTCGTCGACGATCCGCGAGCGCACCGGGTGGGCGAGCCCGCGCAGCACCCGGGGGTCGTGCACCGGGCGGGTGGCCCCGGGCTCCTGGGTCATGCGCCGACCCTACCCAGTCCCGCACCCGTCAGTGCGCAACGACCGTTGCGCAACAACCAGTGCGCACCATACGGTGCGCGTCATGCCCGGCCACCCCTCGCTCGCTCGCAACCGCGACTTCCAGACGCTGTGGGTCGGCCAGACCGTGGCCGAGCTGGGCAGCCGGGTCAGCACCTTCGCCTTCCCGCTGGTCGGGTTCGCGCTGTCGGGCTCGGCGGTCGTGGCCGCCCTGGCCGAGGCGGCGTTCCTGGCCGGCACGGTGCTCACGCTGCTCCCGGCCGGGGTGCTCGTCGACCGGTCGGACCGCCGCCGGCTGATGGTCGGGGCGGCCGCGACCGGGGGCGCGCTCTACACCTCACTGGCCGTGGCCGGGGCGGCCGGCGTCCTGACCGTGCCGCACCTGGTCGTGGTGGGCCTGCTGGTCGGCGCGGCCGTCGGGGTGTCCGGCCCGGCGCAGGTCTCGGCGATCCGGTCGGTCGTGCCCACGGGCGACCTCCCGGCGGCGCTGGCCCAGAACGAGGCACGTCAGCACGTCGCCTCCCTGCTCGGCGGCCCGCTGGGCGGGGTGCTGCTGGGGGTCGCCCGCTGGCTCCCCTTCGCCGTCAACGCCGGGACGGCGGTCGTGGCCTGCTGGGCGGTGCGCCGACTGCGCACCGACCTGTCGGCGCCCCCGGCGGACGGCCCCCGCCCCCGGCTGCGCACCGAGCTCAGCCAGGGCCTCCGGTTCGTGCTGGCCCGCCCGCTGTTCCGGACCCTGCTGGTCTGGTCCGCCCTGACCAACCTCGTGCTCAACGCCCTGCTGTTCGTGGTGGTGCTGCGGATGGTCTCCGACGGGGTCTCCCCGGGCGCGATCGGGCTGGTCAACGCGGCGGCCGGCGTCGGGGGCGTGCTCGGGGCGGTGCTGGCCCCGGCGCTGGTCCGGCGGCTGCCGACGGGGCGGCTGACCGTGGCGGTGGCCTGGTCGGTCGTGCTGCCCCTGGTGCCGTTGGTCTGGTGGGCGCACCCGGTCGTCGCGGCGTCGTCCCTGGTGGTGGTCCTGCTGCTCAACCCGGCCGGCAACGCCGGGATCGGCGCCTACCGGATCGCCGTCACACCGGCGGACCTGCAGGGCCGGGTGCAGGCCTCCTCGAGCTTCCTGTCCACGGCAGTGATGCCGCTGGCCCCGCTGCTGGGTGGGGTGCTGCTGGAGTCCCGCGGCGGGGGGACGGCGACCGCCGTCCTGCTGGTGGCGACCGCCGGTGCCGCGCTGGTCGTCACCCTCAGCCCCCAGGTCCGCCGGGTCCCCCGCCCGGAGCAGTGGCCGGACACCGCCGAGTGCGGAGCCGTGCCGGTCACGGGGACGCGATGACCGGCACCGCTCCGCACTCGGCGGGGCGGGCCCGGACGCACGACGGCCGGGGCCCCGTGCGGGACCCCGGCCGTCGGTGGGCGCGGTGCGGTTACTGCTGACCGGCTGCCAGGGGGGCGCCGGCGGGCACGAACCGGGCCGTGGTGGGCGGGCCCCACTGGTTGGGCTGCGGCTCGCCCTCGAGGCAGTAGAAGACCAGCAGCACGATGCCGCCGACGAGGGGCACCAGGCCGATCAGCAGCCACCACGCCGAACGGCCGGTGTCGTGCAGCCGGGTCACGGCCGAGGACACGCTGGGCACGGCGAGCGCCAGGTAGACGACGAAGAGCAGCAGGGCCGGCCCGCCGGTGACGCTGACCTGACCCGGCTCCGACGACTGGCCGAAGGCGGTGAACACGACCGCGGACACCACGACCATGACGACGAACACGGGCAGGAAGTACTTGAGCCAGAAGGTGGACCGGTTGATCCGGCCGCGGCTGACGTACCAGGACACGAGCGCTCCAGGGGGGAGGGGCGCAGACGGCGTCGGCTGCGGGGTGGGCCAGGAGCGGAGACCCGCCCGGCACCGCGGAGCATGCCGGACAAACCGCAGGTCAGAGGCTCGACACGCAGGTCAGTCCTTGCGGCGCTGCGCCGTCTCCACGGAGATCGCGCACAGGCCCGCCGACACCGCCAGGGCGATGGCGAGCAGCAGCTGCGGCACCTCGCCGAGCAACAGGGCCACCACGAGCGGCACCGTGCCGAGCACGCCGAGGTCGGGACCGCGGACCAGGGTCGCCCCCACCCCGGTCGGGACGGCGCCCACCGGCGAGGACAGCACCGGCCCCGACCAGTCCAGCTCGGGCCGGTAGCCGCCGCGGACCGCGGCCCCGGCCCACGCCGGTGCGGTCACCATCCCGAGCACGACCCACTCCCAGCCCAGACCGACCGCACCGGCCGACACCCCGCAGAGCAGCACCAGGCCGACCAGCGGGACGACGGTGCGAGCCCGGACCAGCTCGCGCGACCCCAGCGGCAGCGCACGGTCCGCGGCCGGGGAGCCGTGCGCCCGCCGGCTGGGCTCCCCCAGCGCGACCGCGGCCAGGCCCCAGCCCAGGACGACGGCGACCGCGACCAGCGCCGGCACCTCACCGAGACCGCTGGTCCGGGCGGCCAGGACCGGCAGCGCCGCGCCGATGGCCAGCTGGCCCCACCGCCACGGGGACCGGGCGAGCACGGCCAGGTCCGCGGCGACGACGGCCTGCCACGGCTGCCGCACCCAGGACCAGCGGCGCTGCCGCCGCGGCGGGTGCACCGGGGTGCCCAGTGCCCGGCCGAGCTCCCGGGTGTCCAGCGACAGTGCGGACGCCGAGGCGACGAAGACCGCCGCGCCCCGCTCCCGCAGCGCGCCGGCGGGCAGCCGTCCGGTGACCCGGTCGGCGGCCAGCAGCGCGGCGACCGCGAGCACCGCCGGGACGCCGAGCAGCAGCGGGAGCGGGACGTCGGGGGCGGCGGGCACCCAGTCCCAGGCGTCGACGAGCGTCCCGCCGACCGCGGGGACGACGACCACCGCGGTGGCCAGCCCGCCGGTGACCGGGGCGACCCAGCCGGTCCGCCCGGAGGCCTGCAGCACGACCAGCCCACCGACGACGGCGAGCGCCAGCAGCCCGGCCCCGGCGACGGTGACCGCGACCTCGGGCACGGAGGGCACCTGGGGGGCGGCCAGCACCACCGGCAGCGCGACCGTCACGGCGGCCACCACGCCGACCAGCCCGGTCTTGCCCAGCTCGCCGCGCAGCAGCCCGCGCCGTCCCGCCGGCAGCGGCAGCCACCAGGCGGCGGTGGCCGGGGTGGCGCTGACCGGGCCCAGCCGGGACAGCAGGGCCACGACGGCGGCGGTGACCAGCACGGCGGCGGCGAGCGCGGTCAGCCCGCCGGGCAGCACGGTGGAGCCGGTCGCCGGGCGGGCGGCGATCCGTTCCCGCAGCGAGGCGAACGCACCGCCGAACACCGCGACGACGACGGCCGCGGTGGTGAGCGCGGACAGCACGTCCCCGCCCAGGGTCAGCCAGCTGGTGTCGGCACGGGTCGCGGTGGCCCGGCGGGTGTACCGCCGGACCCCCGCACCGGAGAGCTCCAGGGCCGGGTCGGCGTTCACCCCTCGTGCAGCGCCGCGACGGCGACCTTGGGCGAGACGACGGTGCACTCGTCGTCGTCGACGACGAGCACCCGGCGGGCCACGGTGGACAGGAACTCGGGGTCGTGGCTGGCGAAGACGACGGTGAGCCCTTCGGCGACGTCCTCGGCGATCCGGGCGGCCAGCCGCCGGCGCATCTGGGCGTCGAGGCGGCGCTCGGGCTCGTCGAGCACCAGCAGCCGGGCCGGGCGGACGAAGGCGGCCGCCAGGGCGAGCCGGCGGCGCTGCCCTGACGACAGCGCCGAGGGCAGCGCGTGCGCCCGCTCGGTGAGGCCGAACTCCTCGATCTCCTCGGCCACGGCCTGCTCGGCGTCGGTGACGCCGTGGCCGCGGGCGGTGAGCAGCAGGTGCTCGGCGCCGGTGAGGGAGGGGAAGAACGCGTCGTCGTCCAGGACGGTGGCGACGGCGCGACGGAAGCCGGCCTCGCGCTCGTCGACGTCCCGGCCCTCGAGCTGGACGGTGCCGCCGAGCGCGGGGAGCAGCCCGACGACGGTCTGCAGCACGGTGGACTTCCCGGCCCCGTTGGGTCCGATAACGCCCAGTGCGGTCCCGGCCTGCACGCTCACGGTCACCGGCGCGCAGACCGGCTCCCCGCCGTAGCCGACGGACAGGTCGTGCACCTCGAGGAGCCCGGTCTTCGCCATCGCGGGCAGCGTAGGGCGCCCCGCTGTGCGCCTCAGCGCTCGGTGCGGTCCTCGACGCGCTCCTCGGCGGCCGCCTCGACGAAGGGCTCGGCCGGGGACGGCACCTCGGGGGCGGGCACCGGCCGGCCGGGCAGTACCAGGTTCAGCACGATCGCCACGACCGCGGACACCACGATGCCGGAGCTGAACAGCGCGCCCCACTCCCCGGCGATGCCGGCGATGGCGTCCGGGGCGGCCGCGATGCCCCGGCCCAGCGCGATGGACATGGCCACGATCAGCAGCGACCGGGTGTCCAGGCCGTCCTTGCTCAGCAGCTCGATGCCGATGGCGCAGACCATGCCGAAGAGCACCAGGACACCGCCGCCGAGCACGGCGGGCGGGACGGCGGCGAGCACCGCGGCCAGCTGGGGCAGCAGCGCCAGGCCAACCAGCACGCAGGCGCCGATGGTGACCACGTGCCGGCTCATCTGCCTGGTCAGCGCGACCAGACCGATGTTCTGGCTGAACATCGTCGTGGGCAGCGCGCCGAACACGCCGCCGAGGACCGCCGAGCCCCCCTCGGCCAGGATCCCGCCGCGCAGCTCCCGCCGGGTGGCGGGCCGCCCCGCACCGCCCTCGGTCACCGCGTGCACGGTGCCGACCGAGTCGACCGTGTTGACCACCCCGACGATGCACATCGAGGCGATCGCGACGACCTCGAAGGACACCCCGAACGCGAACGGGGAGGGGAACGCCACGACCGGCCGGTCGCCCACGCCGGAGAGGTCGAGCAGGCCCGCCGGGATGGCCACCAGGTAGCCGACGACGACGGCGATGAGCACCGACGCCGCCTTGGCGATCCCCCGGGCGAACTGGTTGAGCACCACGGTCAGCACCAGCACGAGCCCGGCGACGCCGAGGTTCGTCCAGGACCCGAAGCCCTCGCGGCCGACGCCGCCGGCGGCCAGGTTGATGCCGCTGGGCAACAGCCCCAGGCCGATGACCAGGATGATCGTGCCGGTCACCACCGGCGGGAACAGGAACGCGATCCTGTGGATGCCCAGCCCGATCGCCACCTGGACCAGCGCGGTCACCAGCACCCCGCCCAGCACGGCGTCCAGCCCGAGTTCGGCGGCCAGCGGCACGGCGACCGCGATGAAGGCGAAGCCCGAGCCCATCATCAGCGGCAGCCGGCTGCCCACCGGGCCGAGGCCGATGGTCTGCAGCAGGGTGGCGAGGCCCGCGCACAGCAGGGCGGCCTGCACCAGCAGCACGGCCTCGCCGGTGGTGGCGCCGATGACGCCGGCCAGCAGGATCGCCGGGGTCAGGTTCGAGGTGAACATGGCCAGCACGTGCTGCAGGCCCAGCGGCACCGCCACGCCCCACGGCGGCATCGCGTCCGGGTCGCTGGGGTCCCGCCGTGCCGTCTGCGCCTGCTTCGTCCGAGCCACGTGCCGCTCCCCCTGGCCGTACCGGCGCCGGGCGCGCCGGTGGGGGACGAGACTGCCCGGTACCGGTCACAGCCGGGTCACAGGTGTGTGTCGACCGGGTCCCAGTCGACCGCGGCCAGCAACGCGGCCAGCCGCTCGCCGCGCACGGGGTGCACCTGCGCCACCCACGCCACCCGCCCGGCGAGGTGCGCCCGCAGCGCGCCCCGGTCGCCGTCGAACGCGGCCAGGTCCTGCACCGACGGACCGAGCCGGACCGCGTTGGTCAGCCGGGCCCGCAGCGCGTCCAGCTCGCGGCGGGGCAGCGACGTCCGGTCGTTGACGACGATCCCGGTGACGGTCTGCCGGGCACCCCGGCCGCGGACCCGGGTCTTGGCCGGCTGCAAGGCGAACCCCTCGGCGGCCACGATGCGGGCCACCCCGTGGCGCAGCGCACCCACCCTCCGGGCGACGTCGGGGCCACCGGAGAACGTGAGGTCGTCGGCGTACCGGGTGTAGACGGCGCCGGCGGCCGCCGCGTACCCGGCCAGCCGACGGTCCAGCCGCTGTGCGCACAGGTTGGCCAGCTGCGGGGACGACGGCGCCCCCTGCGGCAGGTGCGGTGCGGCCAGCGCGGACCGGACGTGCGCCCGGGCGGCGTCGGACCCCCCGGGCGGCATGGTGGCCAGGTCGTCGCGGGTGGCCCGGGTGGTGAGCAGCCCGGTCAGCAGGTCCGCGACCGGCTCGGGGTACCCGGCGGTCCGCAGCGTGGCGTACACCCGGCCGGAGGTGACGGTGGCGAAGAAGGCGGCCAGGTCCATCGTGAGGACGACGTCGGCGCCCACGTGCTGCTGGGCGCCGGTCACCGCGGACCGGCCGGTGACGAAGCCGTGTGCGGCGGGGTGCGGCGGGACCGGCGCCAGCACCCGGTCCAGCAACACCCGCTGGGCGGTGCGCAGCCGGGGCCTGGGGGTCTCCAGCAGCCGCGGCACCCGGCCCGGCCGGACCCGCCAGTGCCGGCGGTACAGCTGCAGCCGTCCGGAGGGCTCGGCGCGCTGCCGGCCCTGCCGGTCGGCGTACCAGGCCAGGTGGTCCAGGTCGGTGGCGAGCAGCTCGGCGACGTCGGCCAGGTCGTCCAGCGGGGCCACCCGCCACGGGGTGCGGCCCATCCGGGTGTGCGCCGGGAGCCACCGCACCACCCGCGGGGAGCCGGGGGCGGCGGCCCGGGCGCCCTGCCAGCCCTCCGGCTCCTCGTCGGCCGCCCAGACCAGGAACCCGTCCTCGTCGTCGTCCTCGCCGTCCTCGCCGGAGGTCACCACCTCGGACACCGGCGGCTCGAACACCCCAGGGACGGCGAGCAGCACCCGGGCGAGGTCGGTGAGCCAGTCGGGCTCGGCGTCGAGCACCAGCCGGCCGCGGGCGACGAGGTCGGGCACCTGCCACTCCCGGGCCCCGAGGAAGGCGTCGGCGAGGGCGCGGGCGGTGGTGCGGGGATTCACGTGGAACAGCCGGGTGCGGTGGCGCGGGTCGACCTGTCCCGTCGGACCGGCGCTCTGCTGCGCGGAGCGCAGCGCGGCGCCGGAGGCGTCGTGGTGGAGGCGTCGTGCGGTCCCCGGGGCATCCCCGGAGCTGCCGGACCGACCAGCGGTGCGGCGTCCTCGACCCCGCGCCACCGCATGCCCTCACCCTCCCAGACCGAGACGGTGCCGCCTAGGTTGGCCCCCGTGACCCGGTACGTCGTCCTGCTGCGCGGCATCAACGTCGGCACGGCCCGCCGGATCGCCATGGGCCCGCTGCGCGAGCAGCTCGCCGCCCGCGGACACGGGGCCGTCCGCACCCACCTGACGAGCGGGAACGTGCTGCTGGACAGCGACCTGGACGAGGTCGGGCTGGCCGCCGAGGTGCGCGCCGCGGTGCTCGAGGGCTTCGGGCACGACGTGCCGGTCGTCGTCCGGACGGTGCAGGAGCTCGACGCCCTGGTCGCCGCCGGCCCGCACGTCGAGGGCGACCCGTCCCGCTACCTGGTCGGCTTCTGCGACCGCACCCCCGACCCGGACGCGGTGGCCCGCGTGCCCGCCGCCGGCCCGGACCAGGGTGGGTGGTGGCTGACCGGCCGGGAGCTGCACCTGTGGTGTCCCGACGGCGTCGCCGCGGCCGGTGCGGTGGGCGGCTGGCCGTGGGACCGGCTGCTGGGCGTGCTGGTGACCGCCCGCAACTGGCGGACCGTCGCCCGCCTGACGGAACCGACCCGTACGCACTCCTGACGTGCCCGTTCGGTGGGTCCGTGGTCTCCTTGTGCCGGGTCCCACCGCCTCGGACGTGTGACGGTGGTCCCATCGTGTTTGACGGTCGGTGGCGGTGAGCACCACCGACGGGCGCTGCGGTCGGACCGTGCCCAGACCAGGACCCGATGGAGGACGAGGGAGTGCGCGCGTGACCCGCGAGTCGGCCAGCCCGCTGTGGCCGTCCTCGGCGCCCCCGGACGCACCCGCCGGCCTGACCTGGCCGTTGACCCACGTCGCCGAGCTGCCCCGCGTTCGCGGGCAGCTGCGCCGCCACCTCGTGGCGGCCCTCGACGGCGCCGAGGACGACGCGGCCGCCGAGCTCGTCGACCGGGTGGTGCTGGCCTTCGACGAGATGGCCTCCAACGCGCTGCGCCACGGCGGTGCCGGGGTGGCCGCACGCGTGGCCCCGCACGGGGAGTCCTGGCTGGTCGAGGTCGTCGACTCCGCCGCCGTCCGGCCGCCGAGCCCGGCCATCGGCCGCGACCCCAGCCAGGGCGGCCTGGGCCTGTACCTGATCGCGGAGATGTCCACCGCGCACGGCTGGGTCACCCGCGGGGACACCAAGAGCGTCTGGGCCCTGCTCCCCCGCTGACCGCCCGGTGGGCGCTGCTCAGTCCAGCCGGACCGCGAGCAGCGCGACGTCGTCCTCGGAGCCCGAGGGACGCAGCTGCTCGACCACCCGGTCGCAGAACTCCTCGAGGGCCTGCTCCCCGGGCTGCACCGGGCCCAGCTCGCGCAGCACCCGGTGCAGCCGGGTGAGCCCCTCGTCCAGCGGCATGTCCCGGCCCTCGACCAGGCCGTCGGTGTAGAGCAGCACCGTCGACCCGGGGCCGACGAGCACCTCGTGCTCCCGGCGCGGCAGCGAGTCGTCGACGCCGAGCATCAGGTCGGCGCGGGCGACGGACAGCTCGTCGACCCCGCCGTCGGCACGCAGCACCATCAGCGGCGGGTGCCCCGCGTTGGACCAGCGCACCCGGGTGGAGCCCGCCGGCGCGTCCGGGCCGGCCGGTTCGAGCCGGGCGATCGCGGCGGTGCCCATGGTGTCGACCTGCAGGCCCTGGATGGCCCGGTCCAGGTCGACCAGCACGTCACGCGGGCCCCGGCCCTGGCGGAAGGCGATGCCGCGCAGCAGCCCCCGCAGCTGCCCCATGGACGCGGCGGCCTCCGTGTCGTGGCCCACGACGTCCCCGATGACCAGCACCAGCCCACCGCCGGGCTGGTGGAACGCGTCGTACCAGTCACCGCCGACCTGGGCCGCCTCGGCGGCGGGCAGGTAGCGCACCGCGACCCGGGCGCCCGGGGTCGCCGGCGGTGCCGTGAGCAGGCTGCGCTGCAGCTCCTCGGCGATGCGGCGCTGCTGCTCGTACAGCCGGACGGCGTCCATCGCCAGGGCGGCGCGGTCGGCGACCTCACGGCCGGCCGACAGGTCCTCCTCGTCCAGCGCGGGCCGGGAGGCACCGCGGTAGACCGTCAGCGCACCCACCGTGCGGCCCCGCGCGACCAGCGGGAACGCCGCCACCGAACGCAGCCCCAACCGGGCGTAGCAGTCGGCGACCTCCCCGGCGGGCAGGTGTGCCCCGACCACGGCGTCCAGGTCGTCGCTGGCGGCCACGTGCCCGGAGTCCAGGGCAGCCACGACCGGCGCCGTGGGCTGCAGCGCCGGCAGCCGGAGCGCGGCGTAGCGGGCCAGCACCGGGGCCAGCTCCGGGTCGGCGTGCGCGCTGCTGACGTCGCGCATCCGCCCGTCGGCGTCCAGCCGGCTGACGATGGCGGCGTCCCCCAGCACCGGGACGACGGTGCCGGCCAGGGCGTCCAGGGCGTCCTCGGAGGTGCGGTCCCCGGCCAGCGCGGCGCCGAAGACGGCGGTCACCTCGGCGATGAGCGCCAGCCGCGCGGCGCTGCGCCGGGCACGCTCCTCGGCGGCCCGGCGCTCGGTGATGTCCAGGAAGTAGACGCTGAGCCCGTCCGGGCTCGGCCAGACCCGGATCTCGTACCAGCCGTCCAGCGGCGGCGGGTAGTACGCCTCGAAGACCGCCTGCGCGCCGCTGCTCACGGCCCCGCGGTAGACGGTCTCGAAGTCGCTGCCCACGGTCGCCGGGAACAGCTCCCAGATGACCCCGCCCAGCAGGCCGTCGCGGGACTGCTGCAGCAGCCGCTCGGCCTCGCTGTTGACGTAGGTGAACCGCCACTCCCGGTCCACCGAGTAGAAGGCAGCCGACATCGACTCCAGCACCCGGGCGACCCGGGCGTCGCCGTGCCGCTGGCGGGTGGTGTCGTAGGCGGCACCCAGCAACCGGACCGCGCGGCCGCTGTCGTCGGCCAGCGCCCTGCCCCGGCCCAGCACCCAGCGGGTCTCCCCGGTGGGCAGCTGCACCCGGTACTCGGCCTCGAAGAGGCCGACCGCGGCGATCGAGGCCTCCAGGGCGTCGGCCACCCGGGGGACGTCGTCGGGGTGCAGCCGGGCGTTGAAGTCCTCGATGGTCTCCCCGAAGCTGTGCCGCTCGTAGCCGAACAGCTCGACCAGCCGGTCGTCCCAGACCAGCCGCCCGGTGAGCAGGTCCCAGTCGAAGCTGCCGATCTCGGCGGCGTCGATGGCCAGCCCCCAGCGCAGCCGGCTGGCCTCGAACTCGGTGGACAGCGCGGACAGCTCGAGCTCGGTGGCCACGGAGTCGGCCAGCTGCCCCAGGAGCACCAGGTCGGCCTCGCTCCACTCCCGCGGGGCCGGGTCGAACACGCACAGCGCCCCCACGACGTGCCCGCCGGAGCCGGTCAGCGGCATCCCCAGGTAGGACCCGACCGCGCCCGCGCGGACCGGGGGCAGGTGGGCGACCCGGTCGTCGGCGGCGGCGTCGGTGACCACCAGGGCGCCTGTGCCGCTGGCGGTGACGGTGCACAGCGAGTCGGCCAGCGGGCCCTGGGCGCCCACTGCGTCGGGGGCCAGACCCGAGCCGCCGGCCACCGTCTGCTGCTCACCGAGCAGGGACACCTGGGCCGAGCCGGCGTCCAGCAGCCGGGCGGCGAGCTGGGCCAGCCGCTCCAGGGCGCGCGAGCCGACGGCCGCGGACTCGACCCGGCGCACCGCGGCGACCCGGTCCCGGTCGCCGCGCAGCCTCGCCGCGAGGGCCTGGGTGAGCACGTCGCCGTCCTGCGCGGTCGGTGCCGCCGGTGCACCAGGGGCCCGGGGGCCGGGGACGGCGGACGCGTCGCGCCCGCACCCGTCCCCGTCGTCCACCCCCAGATCATGCCCCCCACCTGCCCGATCCGCTGCGGCCCGTGACGCGCACGGGAGGATGTCGTGGTGGTGGACAGCGCTCGGCGGGCTCGACGGTGGACCGGGGGCCTGGTCCGCACGTGGGCCCGGCACCCGCGGTACGGGCTGGCGGCGAAGGCCGCGCTGGCCGCGTCGCTGGCCTGGGCGGTGGTCCAGCTGGTCCCGGGTCCGGCCGCCGCCTACCCCTACTACGCGCCGCTGGGCGCGGTCATCGCGACGTCCACGACGCTGGCGGGGTCCGCCCGGGAGGCCGCGCAGACCGTCGTCGCGATCTCCCTGGGTGCCGCCGTGGCGCTCGGGGTGGACGCGCTGGCCTACCCCAACGGCGCCACCATCGCCGTCGTCGTCGCCCTCGGGGTGCTGCTGGCCGGGTGGCGGGCGCTCGGCGACTCCGGCAGCTGGGTGGCCACCGCAGCGCTGTTCACGCTGATCATCGGGGACCGGGACCCCTTCGGCTACGTCGCCGGGTACGCCGGGCTCACCCTGCTGGGCGCCGCCATCGGGCTCGCCGTGACCGCCGCGTTCCCGCCGCTGCCGCTGGCCCCCGCGCAGGCGCAGCTCGCCCAGCTGCGGGACCTGCTCGCCGACCAGCTCGACGACCTGGCCGCCGGGCTGCGCCAGGAGTCACCGCCCGCCGGCCACGAGTGGCAGGAGCGGATGCACGCCATCGACCCGGTCCTGACCAGCACCCGCACCGCCGTGCAGCTGTCCGACCAGGCCCGCCGCGGCAACCGCCGGGCCCGCCGGTACGCCGAGGAGGCCCAGCAGCAGTACGAGCACGCCCGCGCGCTGGAGAGCCTGGCCTTCCTGGTCGCCGACGTCACCGAGCTGGTCCGGGAGCACGAGACCGCCGAGCTGCAGATGGACGAGATCGCCATGGGCCCCACGCTGCGGCCACCCACCGCGCAGGCGCTGGCCGCCATCGCCGCCGCCCTGCGGTCCATCGCCGACGACGCCATCGGGGACGACGTCGTCGGCGACCCGGCCGTGGTGGCCACCGCCCGGGTCGCCGTCGAGGAACTCGCGGGGCACGTCCGCCGGCAGCGGACCGCCACCGGGGGTGACCTCTTCGTGGCCGGCAGCGTCGTCACCACGCTGCGCCGGTGCCTGACCGCCGTCGTCGCGCCGGGCCCGGCCGACACACGGCACTAGCGTGCCGGCCATGGCCGTCATCCACGCAGCGACCCTCGTCCCCGGCAAGCTCGAGCTGCTGCAGGCCTGGGTGCCCACCCGACCGTGGGCCGCGGGGCTGGACACGGCGTCCCTGGAGGTGGCCGGGGCCTACCGGTTCGACGACCCGGCCGGCGAGGTGGGCACCGAGACGTTCCTGCTGCGCGCCGGGGACGCCGTCCTGCACGTGCCGGTGACCTACCGCGCGCAGCCGCTGGGAGGCGCCGGCCTGCTGGGGACGACGGAGCACTCGGTGCTGGGCACCCGCTGGGTGTACGATGGCCCCACCGACCCGGTCTACGCCGCCGCGCTGGCCGCCGCACTGCTCACCGGCACTCCGCAGGCGGAGCTGGAACACCAGACGCCCGACGGGCCGGAGCTGCGTGAGCCCACCGCCCGGGTGCACGCCGACGGTGCGCTCGGCACCCTCAGCCCCCCGCCCGCCGACGTCGTCGTCAGCGCCACCGACCAGGACACGACGACGCTGCTGGACACCGGCGGCGCCGAGCTGGTGCTGCTGCGGGTCCTCGGCGGCCCGGCCGAGGGCACCGTCTCGGGCCCGGTGCTGCGCGGCACTTGGGCCGGCCAGGACACCCCCGCCCTGCTCGCCTTCGCCCGCTGACCCCGGTCAGCGGCCGACGGCGTACCCCTGCATGCCGCGGGGGTTGGCGGCCGCGCGCAGCAGCCCGGCCTCCGGGTCGGCGCTGACGGCGGAGAGCCGGCCCAGCGACCACGGGTCGGCGACGAGCACGTCGTGGCCGCGGCGGCGCAGGTCGGCGACGACGTCGTCCCCGACGCGGGACTCGACGACGACCTCCCCCGGGTTGGTCTCCCGCGGGTAGAACGAGGACGGGAACGACGTGGTGTGCCAGGCCGGGGCGTCGATGGCGGCCTGCAGGTCCAGCCCGCGCACGGTGTGGGCCAGCCAGAAGCACAGCTGCCACTGCTCCTGCTGGTCCCCGCCCGGGGTGCCGAAGGCCAGCCAGCGGCCGGTGTCCCGCTCGCGCGCCAGGGTCGGCGTCAGCGTGGTGCGGGGGCGCTTGCGCGGGGCCAGGGAGTTGGGGAGCCCGCGGTCCAGCCAGAACATCTGCGCCCGGGTGCCGAGCGCGAAGCCCAGGCCCGGGATCGTCGGGGAGCTCTGCAGCCAACCGCCGGACGGCGTCGCCGAGACGATGTTGCCCCAGCGGTCGACGACGTCGACGTGGCAGGTGTCGCCGCGGGTGGTGCCGTCGGGCTCGACCACCTGCTCGCCGGTGCGGGCGACGGTGGGTTCCCCGACGCCGGCGCCGGTGGCGCGGCCGGAGGTGTGGGCGCCGGAGGGGTGGGTCACGTGCCGGGGGAGCCGGGGCGGGCGCCCGTCCGGTGAGCCGGGCCGCAGCTGGAGGCTGGCCGTGTCACCGATGAGCGCCCGCCGCTCGGCGGAGTAGTGCGGGGAGAGCAGGTCCTGCAGGGGCACGTCCGGCTCGTCGCCGTACCAGGCTTCCCGGTCGCCCATGGCCAGCTTGACCGCCTCGACGGTGGCGTGGACGACGTCGGCCGTGGGTGCCTGCTCGCCTGCTCCCTGACCCGGCGCCAGGCCCGGGACCCCGTCCAGCATCGCCAGTGCCTGGAGCATCGCCGGTCCCTGGGACCACGGCCCGGCCTTCGAGACGTCCCACCCTCGCCAGTCGGTCGTGACCGGGGGCTCGTACGTCGGCTGCCAGCTGGCGAGGTCGTGCCCGGTGAGGAAGCCCGCGTGGTCGCGACCGGAGTCGTCGCGCACGGGTTGCCGGGAGAACACGTCGATCGCATCGGCGACGAATCCGGAGTACCAGGCCGCGAGTGCCGCGTCGATGCCCGCCTCCCGTGAGGGGCCGCGCGCTGCATCGAGCAGTCGGCGGTAGGTGGAGGCGAGAGCAGGGTTGCGGAACAGGCGGCCGGCTGTCGGAGGAGCTCCGTCGGCGGCGAGCCAGGTGGCGGCCGAGGTCGGCCAGTGGGTGGAGAAGTGCTCGGAGACCGAGTCGACGGTCGCTGCCACCCGTGGTGCGAGGGGGTGGCCGGTCTCGGCGTACTCGACGGCGTAGCGGAGGACGGCGTCCAGCGGCAGGCTGCCGTGGTCGCGGAGCAGGGTCAGCCAGGCACCGACGGCACCGGGGACGGTGGCGGCGAGCAGGCCCGTACCGGGGACCAGCTCGAGCCCCAGGCCCTCGAAGGCCTCGATGCTCGCGGTCGCGGGGGCGACCCCCTGACCGGACAGGACGCTGACGGCCCCGCTCGAGAACCCACCGGCCCCGCCGCGGGCGAAGACGATCGGGACCTCGCCCCCCGGGCCGTTGAGGTGGGGCTCGACGACGTGGAGGGCGAAACCGGCCGCGACGGCGGCGTCGAAGGCGTTGCCGCCCGCCTCGAGCGTCGCCATGCCTGCCTGGCTGGCGAGCCAGTGTGTCGAGGCGACCATGCCGAAGGTGCCGGCGAGCTCGGGTCGGGTCGTGAACCCTGCTGAGGACATGGCGCCACCGTACGGACGCCGCTGCTGGGTCGCAGCGATCCCGAACCGGAGGGACTGGACGTCCACGCCACCCCACGGACCACCGCACGACGCGACGTCCGGACGACCGGACGACTCGCCAGGACCGGCTCCGGGAGGGCGGCAGGCTGGTGGTGCACCGGCGGGGTCTGCACCGGTGCGGGGGCGACGGCGCGGGCCGCGGCAGGGGCCACGACCGGCCTCTCGACGGCGGGGGCGACCGGGCGGGCCGGCATCGCCGACAGCCGGCCCATCAGCACGGCCGGGGCGACCGGGCGGACCAGGTGCGCCTGCTGGCTGCGGCGCACCGGCGGTGGGGACGTCGGGGTGCTGGGCAGCTCCCGCATCGGCACCGGGTCGTCGTCGTCCGGGGCGCGGTGGCGGGCCAGGACGCCGTCCGGCGGCTCCTGGCGGGGGACGACGGCCGCGCGGGACCGGCCCCAGGCCAGGTTCTCGCCGTCGACGCCGGCACCCCACGAGCCCAGCCGGTGCCAGCCGGTGAGCAGCGCGGAGCGCCACCAGACCAGCAGCCGGGCCAGGGTCAGCCGGGGCGGCGTGCTGCGGCGGACGGTGCCCGGGGTGCTGGTCGCGACCGGCGTGCGCCGGCCCCAGCCCTCGGCGTCGCGGGACGGTGCGGTGCGGGCGGCAGCGGTGCGGGCGGCAGCGGTCTGCCGCCGGGGTGCGGTGCCGGCGACCGAGCGGGCGAGCTCGGCGCGGCGGGCCGCGGTCGCCGCGGTGGCCACGGGTCGCTGCGGCGCGACCGGTGCCCGTCGGACGTGCTCGCCGGCGGCGGCGCGGGCCACGGCGGTGCGGCCGGCCGCCGTCGTGCGGGCGGGGTTGGTGCGGGACTCCGGGACCTCGACGCCGCTGTCGATGGCGGAGTACCGGGCGTCCTGGCCGGGGCCGGGCAGCTCGGTGAGGACGAGCGTGGTGGGAGCGGTGATCGAGGTGATCGCCATGTCTCGTGTCTCTCTCCTGGTGGGCGTGGACCGTGGTCGGGGAGGACTGCGGTCAGGGATGAGAGTGACGCGTGGGGCTCCCGTGGTCGGCTCGTACGGACACTCCCTGGAGGCCGCGTGACCGAACCGTTGTGAGAGCCGTGTCGCGGGCCGGTCACCGCCCCCGGGAACCGGTCACTTGTCGACGCGAACCGGCGTTTCCGCAGGTTCGCTGCGCCGGTGGAGTCGGTGACCCCGGGACGCGACGCCTGGGACGGGCGTGTCGGTTGTGACGGACGGTGCGTCCGGCAGCCCTGGCATGGGATCCCCCGCATACCGGATGGGCCGTCTGCGATATGCGGGGGATCCCATGCCGGGGCGGGCGGGGCGGGCGGGGCGGGGGCGTGGCGCAGACTGCGGGGGTGACCGACCGCATCCCCCTGGTGATCGACACCGACCCCGGCATCGACGACGCGCTGGCGGTCCTGCTCGCGCTGGCGAGCCCCGAGGTGGACCTGCAGCTGGTGACGACGGTGCACGGCAACGTCGAGCTGGCGCAGACGACGGAGAACGCGCTGCGGGTGCTGCACCTGGCCGGCCGCTCCGACGTGCCGGTGGCCGCCGGCGCCGCCGGTCCGCTGGTGCACCCGCTGCCCACCCGCGCCGGGCACGTGCACGGCACCGCGGGCCTGGGCGGGGTGGAGCTGCCCCCCTCCCCCGCGTCGGTCGACCCGCGGCCGGCCGTCGTCGCGCTGGCGGAGCTGCTGCTGGCGCACGAGCCGGGCACCGTCACGGTGGCCCCGATCGGCCCGCTGACCAACATCGCGCTGCTGATGGCGGTGTACCCCGAGGCCGCGCAGCGGATCGGCCGGGTCGTCTGGATGGGCGGCTCGGCGCACCGCGGCGGCAACGTCACCTCCGCGGCGGAGTTCAACGCCTGGGCCGACCCGGAGGCCGCGCACGCCGTGCTGACCTCCGGGCTGCCGGTGACCATGGTCGGGCTGGACGTCACGCTGCCCACGGTGCTCACCGAGGAGGGCATCGAGCGCTTCCGCAGCACCGGTGGGACGGTCGGGGAGACCGCTGCCGCGGTCCTGCGCCAGTACGTGGACGCCGCCCGGGACGCCTACGGGATCAGCGGCGTGGTCGTGCACGACGCTCTCGCGCTGACCGAGGCGATCGTGCCCGGCACGCTGCGCACCGTCCGCCGGGACGTCGTGGTCGGCACCACGCTGGGCGCCGCCCGCGGGCAGACGCTGGTCGACAGCCGGTCGGTGTCCACCGCGGACACCGCCGTCGAGGTCGCCGAGACCGTCGACAGCGACGCCGCGGTGGAGTTCCTGGTCAGCCGACTGGCCTCCTACGGGGCCTGATCCAGGCGCGGCTCGTCCAAGAACGCCTCCACCACCTGCGCCATCGCGTCGGCGTGGGTGAAGAGGAACAGGTGCCCGCCCCCGCGGACGACGTGCAGCCGGCCGTGCGGCAGCCGCGAGGCCATCAGCCGGGCGTTGGCCAGCGGGATGATCGGGTCGTCGTCCCCGGCGAGGACCAAGGTGGGCATCTGCAGCCGGTGCAGCCAGGGCAGGCTGGACCAGCGGCGGAGCGCGGCGATCTGGCACAGGTAGCCGTAGGGCGTGGGCGGGTGCGCCGAGCGCTGTGCGGCGTGCTCCCCCAGCAGGTCCGGGTGGTGCTGGATGCCGCCGCCGTAGAGCGTGGGCGCGACCCGGGTCAGGTAGCCCGGGGAGTAGTAGCGCAGCGGTGAGGCCAGCACGCTGATCGCCGCCGGCCGCCCCGGCAGCGACACCCAGCCCGGGGTGGTGCCGGCCAGCACCAGCCGCCGGACGACGTCGGGGTGCCGGCGGGCGAGCTCCTGGGCCAGCGCGCCGCCCCAGGACAGCCCCAGCACGTCGACCTGCTCGTGGCCCACCGCGCGGACCAGCTCGGCGACCACGCCGGCCAGCTTCCGCAGCGTCGGCGGGTAGTGCGGCGTGGAGCTGCCGCCCACGCCGGGTGCGTCGAAGCTGATGGTCTCCCGGTCGGCCAGGTGCTCGCGGAAGGTGTCGAAGAGGTCCCCGGTGGCGCCGATGCCGTTGACCAGCAGCAGCGGGTGCCCGGCGCCGGCGTGGTCGACCCGGACGCGCAGGGAGAAGCCACCGATCTCCAGCTGACGTGGTGCCGCGGTCCGCACGTCAGGTGGTCGCGCGGACGTAGCTGCCCGGCGCGTCCTGGGTCGGCGGGTGGGCCGTGCTGCCGAGGGCCTTCCGGGCCTTGCGCCTGGGCCCGCTGCGTGGCTCGAGCCACTGCACCCAGTGGTCCCACCAGGAGCCCTGGTGCTCGGTGGCCTGCTCCAGCCACTCGTCGGCGCTGGGGGCGTCCTCGCCCTCGGGGACGGGGTCGGTGGTCCGGTAGGACCCCTTGGGGTTGCCCGAGGGGTTGATCAGCGCCTGGATGTGGCCCTGGCTGCTGAGCACGAACTGCACGTCGCCGCCGAGCAGGTCCACCGTGGGGTAGCAGGCCCGCCACGGGCAGATGTGGTCGGTGACGGCGCCGACCACGTAGGCGTCCGCGGTCACCCGGCCCAGGTCGACGGCGGTGCCCAGCACCCGCAGCTCGCCGGGGTGGGTGAGCGCGTTGCTCTGCGCCATGTCCATGAAGTCCCCGTGCAGCCCGGCGGGCAGGTCGACCGCGTCGGCGTTCCAGGCCAGCACGTCGAAGGCCGGCGGGTTCTTGCCCATCAGGTAGTTGTTGACCCAGTAGTTCCAGACCAGGTCGTTGGGGCGCAGCCAGGCGAACACCCGGGCCAGCTCGCGCCCGCTGAGGACGCCGTCCGAGCGGCTCTTGCGCCCGGCCGCGGCCACCACCGGCCGGGAGATGAAGGTGCCCACCTGGGAGGGCACCTCGAAGTCGATCAGGGTGACCAGGAACGTCACGCTGGCGAAGCGGTCGTCCCCGGCGGTGGCCAGGTGGCCCAGCAGGCCGGCGCCGGTGATCCCGCCGGCGCAGACGCCGAGCATGTTCATGTCCGGCGACCCGGTGATCTCGCGGACGACGTCGGAGGCCTCCAGCGCCGTCCGGGCGTAGGAGTCGTAGTCCCAGGCGGCGTCGGTCGCGCCCGGGTTGGCCCAGCTGAGCATGAAGACCTGGTGGCCGTGGCTCACCAGGTGCTCGACCATGCTGCGGCCCGGCGCCAGGTCCAGCACGTAGTACTTGTTGATCTGCGGGGGCAGCACCAGCATCGGCCGGGCGTGCACCTGGGGCGTGGTCGGCGTGTACTGGATCAGCTCGGCGATCTCGTTGGACCAGACCACCGACCCGGGTGTCGCGGCGATCGTCTCGCCGAGCACGAAGGGCCGGCTGTCGACCATCGAGGGCATGCCCCCGTTGTTGCGGACGTCGTAGGCGGCGTGCCGGGCGCCGTCGACCAGGCTGCGGCCGCGGGTCTCCAGCGCCCGCCTCAGCGCGGCCGGGTTGCCCAGCAGCGTGTTGGTGGGCGCGACCGCCTCGGTGAGCAGCCGCAGCAGGAACAGCGCGCGCAGCTTGCTCTTCTCGTCCAGGTCGAGGTCCTCGACCACGCCGTGCACGGCCCGGTTCCAGGCCAGGTAGGACTGGCCCAGCCGCTTGTAGACGGGGTTCTCCTGCCAGGCCGGGTCCTTGAACCGGGCGTCCTTGCGGTCGGGCTCGATCCCCGAGGTGCCGACGGCGACCCGGGCCAGCTGGGCGGTCAGGTCGACCCCGCGGCGGGTCAGCGCGCGGGGCTGGCGGGCGACCGTGCCGACCAGCCGGCGGGCCGCGGCGAGGCCCTGGGTGGGGCTCAGCGCGACCGGCAGGGCACCGGTCAACGCCTCGATCGCGGCCTCGACCAGCTCCAGGTCGGACTGCTGCTCGGCGGGCTCGGCCACCGTGGTGTGCGCCGGTCCCGCGTCGGGACGCCGTTCGGTCGTGGTCATGCGGTGTCTCCCGACCTCGGACAGCCCACCACCCGACCGGTCGTGTGCTGCCGGTCACATCCTGCACCGACCTGCCCGGTACCGCCCGTCCGGTGTCAGGAGAGCTCGTCGACGACCTGCTGGGCGCGGTCCCGGTCGGCCGTGGCCTGCTCGGCGTCGGCCACCGCGCCGTCCCGGTCCCGGCCGGCCTGCTCGGCGGAGGCCTCCGTGGTGGCGACGTCGTCCTCGGCGGCGGCCGCCAGCTCGCGCGCGGCGGCCAGCTGGGCCTCCAGCTCCTCGACCCGGGCCCGGGCGTCGTCCCGGCCGCGACGGGCCTGGTCGGCGGCCCGCTCGGCCTCCCGGGCCGCGGCCACCGCCTGCTCGGCCTCCTCGGCTGCCTCCTCGGCGACGGTCCGGGCGGCGCGGAGGGTGGCCCGGGCCTGGCGCAGCCGTTCCTCGGCCTCGCGTCGGGCGACCCGCTCGGCCTTCGCGGCCCGGGCCGCCTCCAGGTCCACCGGCGGGGCGGGCTCGGTCTCCGGCTCGGCGGCGGGTGCCTGCCGCGGTGGTGGGGCCGGACGGCGTGCGGGCACGGTCGGCGCCGAGGTGTCCGGCGTCCCCAGGCCGTTGTAGGACAGCGCCCCGGTCAGCCGGCCGGCGAGGACCGCCTGCCCCGCGGCCGGGTCGGCGACCGCTGCCCGCAGCGTCTCCTCGACCTGGGTGGTGACCTGGTCGCTGACCGGGTGCCCGGCCCGGCGGGCCAGCCGGGCCGCCTCCCGGGCCAGCGCGCGGACCACCTGCTGGCGCTGCTTGGACAGCTCCCGCATGGCCTCGGGGTCCAGGGTGTCCTGCGCCTGGCGCATCAGCTCGCCCAGCCCGACCAGCTCCTGCACCTGGTCCCCGGCGGACCGGACCAGCGTGTTCACCGTCCAGGCGGCCAGCGTCGGCTTGCCCAGCTCGCCGATCCGGCGGGCCAGCACCTTGTCGGTGCCCTTGGCCTCCGCGACGGCGTCGGCGCGGGCGGCGACGAACCCGGTCGGGACGACGGCGTACAGCTCGTCGGCCACCTCGTCGAAGGACCGCACCCCGCCTCCTCCCTGCACGTGTGTCAGGTGCCTCCCGACGCGGTAGACACTCTGCCCCGGCAGCCTGCACCCACGGCTGACCGACCCGACCCGCCGCCCGCGCGCGGCCCCACACACGGAGGGCTCGTGAGCACGCTGAGCCGGTTCACCGACGCGATCGCGGCGGCGGAGGCGTCCGGGACGATGGGCGCCGAGCTGCTGCCCGAACGCCTGGCGATGGCCTGCCTGGCCGCCCTGCCGGTCGACGGCGCCGGGATGAGCGTCCTGTTCGCCCCGGACCGCCGTCTGCCGCTGGGCGCGAGCTCGGCGATGGCCGCCGACGCCGAGCGGCTGCAGTTCACCGTCGGCGCCGGCCCGTGCCTGGCCGCCGCGGCCACCCGGGCGCCGGTGCTGGCCAGCGAGGCCGAGCTGGCCAGCCGCTGGCCGGGGTTCCACGCCGGGCTGGTGGAGAACACCGACTACCGCAGCGTGGCCTCGCTCCCGTTGGCGGGCGGTCTGACCGGCATCGGCACCGTCGACCTGTACCTGACCCCGCCGCACGGGCTGGACGAGATCGGTCTGGGAGACGCGCTGGCCGTGGTCGGGGAGATCAGCTCGGTCTTCACCGGCGCCATGGCGCACGCCTCCCGGGGGGCCGAGACCCCGGCCTGGCTGGACGCCCCGCCGGCCGGGCGCCGCGCCCAGGTCTGGGTCGCCATCGGCGTCCTCAACGCCGAGCTGGGCGTCACCAGCCCCCAGGCGCTGTCACTGCTGCGGGCCAGCGCCTACGCCGCCGACCTCGACGTCGACCAGCTGGCCGCCGAGCTGGTCAGCGGCCGCCGCTCCGCGGAGGACCTGCGACCGGTCGGCGACCTGCCCGACTGACCGGCCGGGGTCCTCACTCGACCAGGCCCTCCGAGCGCATCCAGTCCAGCGCCACGTCGACCGGCTCCTCGCCGTCGACGTCGACCCGCCGGTTGAGCTCGATCATCACCTCGTCGGTGATCAGCGGGGTGATCTCGGCGAAGACGTCGGCCAGCTCGGGGTGCTCCTCCAGCGTCTGGGTGTAGACCACCGGGGCGACGTTGTAGGCCGGGAAGAACTGCCGGTCGTCCTCGAGGACGGTCAGGTCCAGGGACTCGATCCGGCCGTCGGTGGTGAAGACCTCGCCGAAGTTGCAGGCGCCCTGGTCGGTGGCCGTGTACACCGCCCCGGTGTCCAGGGTCGAGACGGCGTCGCGGGGGACGCCGTCCGCGCTGCCCAGCGGCAGTCCGTACCTCTCGAGCATGGGCACGAAGCCGTCGTTGCGGCTGGCGAACTCCGCCTCGACGCAGAACGTGCGGTCCTCCACCGGCAGCGCGGCGATGTCGCTCAGCGTGGTCACGACCAGGTCGGCGGCCGCCTCGCTGCGGATCGCGAAGGCGTAGGTGTTGTTCATCTCCGCCGGCGGCAGCCAGGTCAGCCCGTTGGCCAGGTCGGCCTGGCGCACCGCCTCGTACTGCTCCGTCCGGTCCGGGATGCCCTCGGGCTCGCTGAGGTAGGTCAGCCAGGCCGTGCCGGTGTACTCCCAGTTCATGTCGATCTCCCCCGACGTCGCGCCGGTGCGGACCGGCACCGAACCGGGGATGTTGGTCCGGTCCAGCACGTCGAACCCGGCGGTCTGCAGCGCGATGACGGCGATCTTGCCGAGCACCAGCTGCTCGGTGAAGTTCTTGGCGCCGACGACGAGCTCGACGCCCTCGGCCCCCTCGACCGGCTGGATCGACCCGGGCTCCGCCTCGGGCGTGTACTGGTTGGCGGCCTGCAGCCCGCACCCGGCCAGCAGCAGGGGTGCGGTGAGCAGGGCGGCGGCCGTGCGGCGCATCGTCACAGTCCCTTCGGGCGGGCCAGGGTCTCCACGACCCGGCCGACCCAGTCCACGGCCAACGCCAGCAGCGCGACCAGCAGGGCCCCGCTGTAGAGCAGGGTGTCCAGGTTGAGGTTGATGCCGGTGGTGATCAGCAGGCCCAGCCCGCCACCGTCGATGAAGGTGGCCAGCGTGGCGGTGCCCACCAGCAGCACCAGCGCCGTCCGGACGCCGGAGAGCACGACGGGCACCGCCAGCGGCAGCTCGACCCGCAGCAGCACGGCCAGCGCGCTCATGCCCATGCCGCGGCCGGCCTCCACGAGGCGGGGGTCCACGCCCTGCAGTCCGACCATCGTGTTCCGCAGCACCGGCAGCACCGAGTAGAGGACCAGCGCGACGACGGCGGACCCGAAGCCGAAGCCCAGCCAGGTGGCCAGCAGCACGAAGAGCCCGATCGCCGGCGCGGCCTGACCGGTGTTGGCCACGCCCAGCACCAGCGGGCTGGCCCGCCGGAACGGGCCCCGGGTGAGCAGCACGCCCAGCGGGATGCCGACGGCCAGCACGACGACCGCGGCCACGGCGACCAGTTGCAGGTGGTCCAGGATGCTGCCGCCCAGCGCCGACCAGGCCAGCGGCCGGGCCTCGGCGTCGGTCAGCGTGGCGGTGGAGCGCCAGACGACGAACGCCACGGCGACGACCACGATCAGCGCGGGCTGCACCAGCAGGCCGCGCCAGGCGACGCCGTCGCACCGTCCCCCGGGTTCGACGGTCTCCGGCGCGGTGACCGCGGGGTCCACGGCGGCGGTCACCCGCGGGTCTCCCCGCGGGTCGACTGGATCGCGGCCATGACCTGCTCGACGACCAGCACCCCGGCCACCGCGTCCCGCCGGCCGGTGACGACGACGCCGCCCTGGCTGGCGGCGAGCATGGTGTCCAGTGCGTCGTTGAGGGTGGAGCGCAGACCCACGACGGGCAGCCGCTCGTCGCGGGTGGCCGGCACGGTCGTCGTCCGGGTGAGCTCGGCGACCGAGGGCCAGCTGATCGGCCGGCCACGGCCGTCGGTGACCACGACGTACTGCTCGCCGGCCGCGGTCGCCCGGGTGACGACGGCGGCGCTGTCCTCACCGGCGGCCGCGGTGACCGGGGTGTGCAGCCCGGTGTCGCCCACCCGGGTCAGGGTCAGCTGCTTGAGGGTCGCGCCGGCACCGACGAAGTCGGCCACGTAGTCCTCGGCCGGTTCGGCCAGGATCGCCTCGGGGGTGTCGTACTGGACGACCCGCGCACCGACGTCGAAGACGACGATGCGGTCCCCGAGCTTCACGGCCTCGTCGAAGTCGTGGGTGACGAAGACGATCGTCTTCCCCAGCTCCTCCTGGATCCGCAGCAGCTCGTCCTGCAGCCGCTGCCGGGTGATCGGGTCGACCGCGCCGAAGGGCTCGTCCATGAGCAGCACGGGCGGGTCGGCGGCCAGCGCCCGGGCCACACCGACGCGCTGCTGCTGGCCACCGGAGAGCTCCTTGGGGAACCGGTCGCGGTAGACCTCGGGGTCCAGCCCCACCAGGTCCAGCAGCTCGTCGACGCGCTCGGCGATCCGCTTCCGGTCCCACTTGAGCATCCCGGGGACCAGGCCGATGTTGGTGCCCACGGTCATGTGCGGGAACAGCCCGCCGGCCTGGATGACGTAGCCGATCCGGCGGCGCAGCTGGTCGGGGTCCTGGCCGGTGACGTCCTCGTCGCCCAGGTAGATCTTCCCGCCGCTGGGCTCGATGAGCCGGTTGAGCATCTTGAGCAGGGTGGTCTTCCCGCACCCGGAGGGGCCGACGAACATCACCGTCTCGCCGGCGGCGATCTCCAGGTCCACGGCGTCGACGGCGGGCTCGGACTGGCCCGGGTAGCGCTTGGTGACGCCCTCCAGGCGGATGGCGACGCCGCTGACGGTGCGGTCGTGGGCGGGGTCGCCGGCGTGGGTCAGGGTCTCAGACACGGATGCCCCTCGAGGTGGTCAGGCGACCGACCAGCACCAGCACCACGTCCAGGACGAGGGCCAGCAGGACGATCGCGATGGTCCCGACGAGCGTGGCGTTCAGCGCGTTGGCGCCGCCCAGCCGGGAGAGTCCGGAGAAGATGAGGCTGCCCAGGCCCGGCCCCAGCACGTAGGCGGCGACGGCGGCGATGCCCATGACCATCTGGGTGGACACCCGGACGCCGGCCAGGATCACCGGCCAGGCCAGCGGCAGCTCGACCCGCCGCAACGTGGTCAGCCGGCTCATGCCGATGCCGCGGGCGGACTCGACCAGCGACTGGTCCACGCCGCTGAGGCCGACCAGGGCGTTGCGCAGCACCGGGAGCGCCGCGTAGAAGACGACGGCGACGACCGCCGGGGTGATGCCGAAGCCGAAGGGGGCCAGCAGCAGGCCCAGCAGCGCGAACGAGGGGATCGTCAGCCCGATCGCGGAGACGCTGTTGGCCAGGCTGGTGACCCGGGCGCTGCGGTAGGACAGCACCGCCAGGCCGACGGCCAGCACGGTGGCCAGGACGACGCACTGCACCACCAGGCTCACGTGCTGGTAGGCCTGGAAGGCGATCAGCTCACGACGGTCGAGGAGGTACTGCCACAAGGGCCCACCCGCTTCCCTGGTCTCGGGGACCGCCCGTGGGTTCGAGCGGGACGGACACAGCGGGGCCTCAGGTGGTCGGCGGCCCCCGCTGCGGACCCGTGGCGCAACGCCACCGGATCGGTTCGACTGCGGACCAACGTGCCACAGCAGCCCCAGGCGTCGCACGACGGAGGCGGTCACGATGCGGTCACGGGCGTGCCCGCCGTCACGTCCGCCGTGGTTTGAGCCCGGTCGCCGGCGGAGACGACACCTGGTGCAGCGTTGCAGAGGAGGACCCCGTGGAGACGGTGCACGACCATGCCGAGGACGTGCCGTTCACGGTGTCGACCCGGCCCGGCGAGGACGGCGAGCTGGTCGCCGCCGTCACCGGGATGCTCGACTCGGCCTACAACCCGGCGTTGCAGCAGAGCCTGCTGCACGCCCTGCGCGGGGCGCCCGAGGTGCTCACCGTCGACCTGTCCGACGTGCACTTCTTCGGTTCGGCCGGCGTCACCGCGCTGGTGTGGCTCAGCCAGCACCCCGAGGCCCACGACAAGCGGGTCCGGGTGATCGCCACCAGCCGCATCGTCACCGGCCCGCTGGAGCTCACCGGCCTGCTGCAGCAGCTCGACGTCAGCGGCATGCCCGCGCACGCGGTCCCGCCGGCCGACCGCACCGGGCCGGCGGTGCCGCCGTCGGCTTGACTGGGGGCATGTCGAACCCCCCGTCGGACCCCCGGACGCCCACGACCGCCGACAAGGCCGTCGAGCTCCTGCGCCTGCACACCGACCCCGCGCTGCTCACCGTGGTCAACGTGTGGGACGTGATCACCGCGACCGTCGTCGCCGCGCTGCCCGGGACCCGCGCGCTGGCCACCGCCAGCCACTCGATCGCCGCCTCCCACGGCTACCCCGACGGCGAGGCCATCCCGGTCGACACGATGATCGAGGCCGTCGGCCGGATCGCCGGCGCGGTGTCGGTGCCGGTGTCCGCCGACCTGGAGGCCGGCTACGGCGACGCCGGGGAGACCGTCCGCAAGGCCATCGGGGTCGGTGTCGTGGGCGCCAACCTCGAGGACCAGATGAAGCCGCTGGACCAGGCCGTCGCCGCCGTCCGCGCCGCCGTGGCCGCCGGTGAGGCCGAGGGCGTGCCGTTCGTGCTCAACGCCCGCACCGACGCCTTCGTCAAGGCCGGCGACCGCCCCAAGGCCGACGTCGTCGCCGACGCGGTCGAGCGCGGCCGGGCCTTCCTGGACGCCGGCGCGGCCTGCGTCTTCGTCCCCGGCAAGCTCGACGAGTCCACCGTCGTCCAGCTGGTCCAGGGCATCGGCGAGCGCCGGGTGTCGGTCATCAACGTGCCCGGCTCGCTGCCCCAGGAGCGGCTGGCCCAGCTCGGCGTCGCCCGGGTGTCCTTCGGCCCGTGGACGCAGCGCCTGGCGCTCACCGCCTTCGCCGACTTCGCGGTCTCCGCGATCCGCGGCGGCAACCTGCCCGACGGTGTCCGCGCGCTGAACTGAGCCGGCCGGGCGGTCCACCCGCCCGTGTGTTCGACCGGGTGGACCTGAGCCCCGTACCGGCGACCTGGCGCCTGTGTACTCCGGCCGGCTGTGCGGCCGGGGGCATCAGCTCCCGGCGCGGGTGACGGCGGCGCAGAACCGGTCGTGGTCGGCACCGGTCTCGGCGAGTGGCTCCAGGACCTCGACCCGGCCGACCTCGGCCACCGCGTCCTCCAGCCGCCGCCGGGCCCGCCGAGCCCGGCGGCGGGCCCGGAGCGCGACCAGCGGCCGGCACAGCAACGCCAGCAGGGCCCCGGCCAGCAGCCCGCCCACCAGCAGCACGGTGGGGACCGGCAGGCCCTCCACCCGGGGCAGCGGGACGACGTCGTCGAGCTGCAGCCAGCCCAGCGCCACCAGGGCCAGCAGCCACAGCGCCCCGACCAGGGCGGTGGCCACCAGCAGCCACTGCAGTGCGCCGACCCCGCGCTGCCACAGCGGGGTGCGCTCGGACCCCAGGTCGGTGCCGGTCACGGCCCGGTCCAGCCGATCGGTCAGCCGGTCGGAGTGCACCTCGACGGTGCGCCGCAGGTCGTCGGTCCAGGCCACCGGCAGCCCGGCCCCGGCGGTGTCCCGGGCGCGCCGGACCGCCGTCGCCACGGCCGCCTGCTGGACGGCCCCGGCCGCCGGCAGCGAGCTGCGCGCGTCGGCGGACCCCAGGTGCAGCCGGCCCAGCGGGTCCGGGCGGAGCTTCCCCAGCCACCGGACGACGGGCCAGCCGGTCTGCGCGGTGCCGGCCCGGACCGTCGAGCGCTCCACGGCCGCGACCACCGCCGGCACCCCGGCCGCGTCGCCCAGCGCCCGGGTGAGGGAGCCCCGGTCGGCGTCGGACGTGCGACCGGAGGAGCCGCAGTGCGCCGCCAGCGCGGTCGCCACCCCCCGGACGTCGGCGGTCAGCCGCAGCGCCGCGGCACGGCGTGCGGCGACCCGCTCGGCCAGCCGGGAGCGCAGCCCGGGCAGGCCGTCCCCGGTGCGTGCGCTGACCGCCAGCAGCTCGGTGTCGGCCAGTCCCTCGGCGTCCAGCAGCCGGCGCAGGTCGGCCAGGCAGGCCGCCGCCGCGGGGTCGTCGAGCCGGTCGACCTGGTTGAGCACGACCAGCAGCGTCCCGCTGTGCCCGGCCAACGGCCTCAGGTAGCGGTCGTGCACGGCCGCGTCGGCGTACTTCTCCGGGTCCAGCACCCAGACCAGGACGTCGACCAGCTCGACCAGCCGGTCCACCTCCAGGCGGTGCTCCAGCCGGACACTGTCGTGGTCGGGCAGGTCCAGCAGCACCAGGCCGTCCAGCGCCGGGTCGGGGGCGTGCCGGTGCCGGCGCGGGACCTCCAGCCAGTCGAGCAGCCGGTCGGCGGAGTCGTCGGCTGCCCACACCGTGGCGTGTGCGACCCCGGTGGTCGGCCGGCGCACCCCGGGGGTGCTGACCTCACTGCCGGACAGCGCGTTGAACAGGGTGGACTTCCCGCTGCCGGTCGCCCCGGCGAGCGCCACCACGGTGGCGTCCCCGAGCGCCTGACGGGCCCCGGCCTTGGCCAGCAGCTGCCGGGCCCGGCCCACCTCCGGGACGTCGAGCCGGCCCTCGGCCACCTCGACCGCGTCGCGCAGCGCCGACAGCCGGTCGGCCAGCGGCAGCTCCCGGCGGCTCACCGCCGGACCCGGGCCAGGTCGGCCACGGCGGCGCGCAGGCCCGTGGCGTCCTGCGGGGTGGCTGCGCCGGCCAGCAGCTCGTCGAAGCGGCGTTGTTCCACGTGGAGCAACGCGGCGGCCCGCTCGTCGAGGTCGGCGCGGGCCCGGTCGGCGAGCTGACGGATGGCGGAGTCGCCGAACACGGCCTCCAGCACCTTCTGCCCGACGACCGTGGTGCCACCGGCGACGGCGACCTCGGCCCCGGACAGCCCCGCCGTCTGGGCGAAGACCGCGACCATCACCACCGCACCCGCCCCGTTGACACCCCAGGACAGCACCCGCGCCCGGGACCGCTTGCCCGCACCCTCACCGCGGACCAGCTCCAGGACCGCACCCTGCCAGCCCCGGACGGCGTCCGCGGCGGCCTCGGTGAAGCCGGGCGAGACCGTGGACAGCTCCCGCTCGCGGCCGGCGACCAGCGGACCACCGCCGGGCAGCGAGCGCCACGCGGTGACGGTGCGCTCGGCGGCGTCGTCGGCGGCGGAGCGGAGCAGGTGCTCGACGCTGGACTCCAGGGCGACGGTGAGGTCCTCGGCCGGGGTCTGCCGGCCGGTCAGGGCCGCGGTCACCCGGTCCCGCAACCGGCCGATGCCGGCCTGCATGGACCGCATCCACTCCCCCGTGCCGACGAACTCCTGCCAGCGCGCCAGCACCTCCCCGCGCAGCAGGGTGCCGCTGCGGACGCCGTCGTCGACGTCGTCGCGGGCCTGGGCGTGCGCGGCGTCGGCGGCCCCGCGCAGCGCCGTCGCCGCGGCGGTCTGCTCGGTGACCTCGGCCTCGACCACGGCCACCCGGTCGTCGAGGCTGGCCAGCGCACCGACCAGGGTCTGCCGGACCACCTCGGCCCGGGCCCCGGCGTCCGCGGCCAGGCCGTGCAGCCAGGACCGCAGGGCGCCCACCTGGTCCTCGGGGAGCCGGCCCTCGACCAGCGGTCGCTCCTCCACCACGACGAGCCGGGCCTGGGCGAGGCCCGCGCGCTGCAGCATCCCGGCCAGGTCGGCGCTGACCTCGGCGGCGGCCTCCGGCGGCACCCGGTCCAGCACCACCGCGAGGGCGGTGCCCCGGTCGGCCGCGGTGCGCAGCAGGTCCCACGGGACCGCGTCGGCGTACCGGGAGGCGGTGGTGACGAAGACCCACAGGTCCGCGGCCGACAGCAGCTGGCCGGCCAGGTCCCGGTTGGCCTCCACGACGCTGTCCACGTCCGGGGCGTCCACCAGGGCCAGGCCCGGGGGCAGTCGGGCGGAGACCACCAGCTGCACCGAGCCCGCGCCCGCCGACCCCCCGGTCGTGCGCGCCAGCCCGGGCAGCACCCGGTCGTCGGCGAAGGCGGCCCGGTCGTCCGGGGCGCAGACCAGCACCGGGGAGCGGGTGGTCGGACGGAGCACGCCGGGGGTGGTGACCTGCTCCCCGAGCAGGCTGTTGACCAGCGTGGACTTGCCGGCCCCGGTCGAGCCGCCGACGACGGCCAGCAGCGGTGCGTCCAGGTCGCGCAGCCGGGGCAGCAGGTAGTCGTCCACCTGGTCGACGACGGCCCGGGCGGTCCGCGCGGCGGCGTCCCGGCCGGGGGTGGCCAGCACCAGCGGGACGGCGGCGACCCGGTCGCGCAGCTGCTGAACCGCAGCGGCCAGGTCGGGCGCGGGGGACGCGGGCACCCCGTGGTCTCCGGCCGGGCTCGTGGGCGTCACGGGGCGATCCTCCCGGTCGGCGGGCCCGGCGGCACCTCGTGCCGGCCCGGCGGCGCTCCGCGGTCCCGCGCGTCCCACCAGCACCGACGCACCGGAGGGCGGTGACGGAACGGATCCGTGCCTTCCGTGTGCGCGTCGGGCCACCGTCCCCCAGGATGGGCCCGTACAGCCTTCGAGCCGAGGAGGACCTCCGTGAGCGAGCTCCACGACCGGACGCAGGGAGTCGGCACCCCCGCACGCGCGGTCGACGAGCCACCCCGAGGAGGACACGTGGACAGCCAGACCTGGCCGGCGGCACCGGTGCCCGACGTCCCCGGCGACGTGTGGCGCTGGCAGCTGCCCAGCGTGCACGACGCCTCGCGCGTCCGGATGGACCTGCGGGCCCGCCTGGCCCACCCGTCGCTGACCTCCTCCTCCACCGAGGACGCCCGCGAGGGCCTGCTGCTGGCCTTCGAGGAGCTGGCCTCCAACGCGCTGCGCCACGGCGGCGGCGCGGTCGAGGCGGTCATCGTGGCCACCCGGCAGGGCTGGCTGCTGACGCTGTCCGACGAGTCCCCCGACCGGCCCCCGGTCCCCGCCGTCGACCGCGACCCCGCGCTGGGCGGCATGGGCCTGCCGATGGTGGCCCAGCTGTCGGTCCGCTACGGCTACGCGGTGGACGCCGAGCGCAAGACCGTCTGGGCCCAGCTGACCTCCGGCGTGCCGGTGGGCGGGGCACCGACCCCGCGGGGCTCCCGGGCCTGACCCCGCGCGGGCGCTCAGCCGAGTTCGACGACCAGGAAGGCGACGTCGTCGAGCCGGCTGGTGACCAGGCCGGCCATCGCGTCGGCCACGACCTCGACCGGTGCGCCCACGGGCAGGTCGGCCAGCAACGCGGTCAGCCGCGCCGTGCCCAGGTCGGTGTCCCGTTCGGGGCCGTCGTCCTCGGGCTGCTCGATGAGCCCGTCGGTGAAGCCGACCAGCTGACTGCCGGCCGGCACCGTCGTGGTGACGACGCGGCGGCGGGCCCCGGCGTCGGCGCCCAGCAGCAGGTCGTGCTCGGGGGTCAGCGGGGCGACCGCGCCGTCGGGGGTGCGCAGCAGCACCGGCGGGTGACCAGCGTTGGAGCACTCGACCCGCCAGGGCCCCCCGGGCTCGGCCGGGCGGTGCGCCCGCAGGTGGACGGCGGTCGCCAGCCCTGGCACGGAGAGCACGTCGACCAGCCGGTCGACCCGGGTGAGCACCTCGGCGGCGTCCGGGGCGTCCCGGTCCCAGCAGGCGGCCCGGATGAGACCGCGCAGCTGCCCCATGGTCGCCGCGGCGTTGAGGTCGTGCCCGGCCACGTCGCCGATGACCAGACCGACCCGGTCACCGGGCAGCTCCAGGAGGTCGTAGAAGTCCCCGCCCACCGCCGCCGCCGCCGAGGCCGCGGTGTAGTGGGCGGCGGCCCGCACGCCCCGGATCTCGGGCAGCTCGGGGAGCAGGGACCGCTGCAGCGTCTCGGCGACCGAGGCCTCCTGCTGGTAGAGCCGGGCGTTGTCCAGCGCCAGGCCGGCCCGCCGGCCCAGGTCCTGGGCCAGGTCCACGTCGGCGGGGCTGAACCCGTCGTCGATGCCGCGCATGAGGGTCAGCACGCCCCGGGTCCCCCCACGCGCCGGGAGCGGGACCGCCAGCAGCGACCGGGTGCCCAGCTCGGCCAGCAGCCGGCCGTCCAGCCCCCGGGTGTAGCCGGTCATCGTCTCGGGCCGCAGCCCGCCCAGGACCACCGGCAGACCCGACTCCACCGCGGCCCGGCCGGGCGCCGAGTCGGGCAGGTGCCGGCCCAGGAACGCCGTCCGGATGTCGACCAGCTGCTCGACGGGGACGCCGGTGTGGTGCACGGCCACCTCGTCGACCACGCCGTCGCCGTCCAGCCGGGCGATGAAGACCCAGTCGGCCAGCAACGGAACGCACAGCCGGGCCAGCCGGTCGAGCAGCACGGTGGTGTCCAGGGTGCTGGAGAGCTGGCTGGTCGCCTCGGCCATCAGCCGCAGCCGGTCCTGGGCGAGCTCGGACTCCCGGCGGGCGGCCCGCTCGGCGGCGTGCGCCGCCTCGCGCTCGGTCTCCAGCAACACCCGCTGGGTGACGTCGGACTGCACGCCCACGAAGCTGACCAGCTCGCCGCGCCCGTCCAGCACCGGGCTGATGGACAGCTGGTTCCAGAACGCGGTGCCGTCCTTGCGGTGGTTGAGCAGCGTCACCGTGGTCTGGGTGCGGGCGGCGATGCCGGCCCGGATGGCGTCGACCGCGGCCGGGTCGGTGGCCGGTCCCTGCAGGAAGCTGCAGTTGCGCCCCACGGACTCCTCGGCGGAGTACCCGGTGACCCGGGTGAAGGAGGGGTTGACCCAGACCAGCGGGTTCCCGGGGCGGCGCGGGTCGCTGATGGTGAAGCAGATGTCGGTGGCCACGACGGCGCGCTCGCGCAGCGACTGCAGCAGCAGGTCCGTGCCGGCGTCGCCACCCTCGTCGTCCACGCCGAGCAGGACGACCAGGGACAGCGAGCCCTCGTCGGGGGCCAGCGGGAAGCCGGTGACCCAGAGCAGCTGGTCGGGATCGCCGGCCACGCTGCGGCGGACCGCCTGTCCGGCGACCGGCTGGCCCGCGGCCAGCTGGGTGAGGGGTCCGTCCGTGCCGGCCAGCGGGCGGCCGTCGAGGTCGGTCAGTCCGGCGGCGGTGCCCCAGGCGTCGGCGCCGACCGGCAGCGGCACGTCCCCGGCGAGCTCCCATGCGGCGGAGTTGGCGTAGGTGACCTGCGCGCTCGCGCGGTCGATGAGGACGACGGCGACCGGGGCGTCACCGAGGACGCGCGGCAGCGACCGCACCCCGGCGGGGTCGCCGGACAGGCCGGCCGCCGCAGCACCCAGCACCTCGTCCTGCTGCGCCACGGCCGCGGGGCCGGGACCCCGGCGGGCCGGACCGGAGGTCGACGCGGGGACCCCGACAGACGACTCGGGGCGCAGTCCCGTGTCATCAGACCGCACACGACCGATCGTAGTTCGACGGGGCCCGGTCGCCCAGCCGCCGTGCACAGGCACCCCGCACGGGACCGTCCCGTCCCCCGTCCGTGACCTGGCCGTGACATCCGACCCGGGGTGCGGTTACGGTCGGTGGGGCCCACGGGTCCCAGCCACACCATCCGTCACAGCGTCATGTCGCGTCGTCACCCTGACGGCCAGCACGCCACAGCGCCCCCGGAGGCCCGTCCTGCTCGCCCTGCGCCACGATCTGCCCCCTCGTCGACGCCGGGTGCTGACGACGCTCGTCGCCGTCCTCGCGACGGTGACCCTCAGCGGGCTCGCCGCGCCCGCCGCCGTCGCCGCCCCGGTCGACGCCTCCGCCGTGGCCGCCGCCACCGCCGAGGTGGACCGGGTCTCGGCGCTGGTCGCCGCCGCCGAGGAGGAGCTGGCCCGGGCCACGGTCACCGCCGAGGCCGCCGCCGACGCCGACCGGGCCGCGCAGGACCAGCTGGTCGCCGCACAGACCGCCGCCGCGACCACCGCCGCCCAGCTGCAGACCGCCCAGGCCGCCACCGCGGTCGCCGAGGCCGACGTCGCCACGCTGGGCCGGGAGGCCTTCATGGGCCGGCAGACCCTGGGCGACGCAGAGGTGCTGCTGGGCGCCGAGGGCCCCGAGGAGCTGTTGCAGCGGGCGACCACGCTCGAGCAGCTGGGCGTGGACCGGTCCGAGCGGCTGGAGGCCGTCGAGGCCGTGCAGGCCGACCAGGAGGACGCGGACCGCGCCGCTCGGGACGCGGTCACCGCGCTGGACGCCGCGGCCGCCGCCGCGGCCGCGGCCGACGTCGCTGCCCAGGACCAGCTGGCCGCCACCCAGGCCTCCTACGACGAGGTCGCCGCCGAGCGGGCGGCACTGGAGACCGAGCTGCTGGCCGCCCAGACCGCGCTGCTGGAGGCCCAGGGCGTCGCCGACGCCGCCGAGGTCGCCGCCGCCCAGGCCGAGCAGGCCACCGTCGTCGCGAGCGCCGGGACCGGCTCACTGGTCACCGGCCGGGTCACCTCCTGCTACGGCAACCGCTGGGGCACGACGCACTACGGCATCGACATCGCCGCACCGATCGGCACGCCGATCTACGTCCCCGAGGACGGCGTCGTGCTGCAGGCCGGGCCGGCCAACGGCTTCGGCCAGGCCGTCTACGTCCAGCACCCCGACGGCGTGATCAGCCTCTACGGCCACGTGGACACCTTCACCGTGCGTGCCGGCCAGGTGGTGACCGCCGGGCAGCAGATCGCGACCGTGGGCAACCGCGGCCAGTCGACTGGGCCGCACCTGCACGTCGAGACGCACTACGGCGGGCTCTACGCCGAGCGCCGGGACCCGGTCGCGTGGCTGAGCGCCCGCGGGGTCAGCGTGGGTTCCTGCACCTGAGGCGCGGGCGGCGGGTCAGCCCGTCGCCAGCCCCCGGGTGAGCGCCTCGCGGGCGACCGGCCAGTCCTCGTCGGTCATCGCGAACTGCACCGTCGTCCGCCAGGTCCCGTCCCGGCGACGGCGGTGCTTGCGCAACCGGCCCTCCTCGACCGCGCCCAGCGCCGCGATGGCGGCCCGGGACGGGGCGTTGCGCTCGTCGGTGTGCCACACGACGCGGACCGCACCCAGCTCGTCGAACGCCCGGGTGAGCAACAGCCGCTTGGCCTCCCGGTTCACCCCGCTGCGCTGCGCGGTCCCAGCCAGCCAGGTGTAGCCGACCGCCAGCGACCGGTTGCCCGGGTCCACGTCGTAGAACGAGGTCGAGCCGAGGAACTCCCCCGCCGGTGACAGCTGGGCGAACGGCACCCGGTCGGCCTGGGTCAGCGCGGTGGCGATCTGGTCCAGCGCGCCCGCCCGGTCGGCCGGTGGGCCGATGGACAGGTGCTCGGCGACCGGGCCGGTCAGCCCCGCCAGCCAGCCGGTGGCGTGCTCGGGGCCCAGCGGCACCAGGTGCACGCGGGATCCGGTCAGGGAGACGCGCTCGAACCAGTCGGCCACGGCGCGATCATGCCCGCACCGCGTCCGCGGTCCCCTCCAGGGGAGTCGATCACGAGCTGCGGTTCCCGCTCCAGGAGTTCCGTTGCACGACCAGAAAGGTGGAGGACGACCGTGACCCGGGCGGCGCCTGTGCGTTGACCGTGCGTAGGTGCGTGCGCGTGACGGGCGACCCCCGGGACAGCGCACCGCCGCCGGGACCCACCCCAGCACCCCGGCCGCCCACCGGAACCGCTGCAGCTGACGAAGGGGTCACCTGTGAGTCTGGAAACGTCCGAGTCCGTCCCGCTCCCCGCCGAGGGGCAGTCCGAGGGGGAGCGCCGGTCGCACAGCCGCCGCCGCTTCCTCACCTACCTGGTCGCCGCACCGACCCTGGCCGTCGCCGCCCGCCTGGGCGCCGACGCCGTCGCCCCCGGCGTCGCGAACGCCGTCGTCCCCTCCTTGCCCGGCCCGGCCGAGATCCTGGACCTGGGCGACGTGCTGATCCTGGCCGGTGCGCCCACCTCCGGGCTCATCGTGGTCACCGTCGACGAGGCCGGCCGCGTCGGCCTGGCCCTGCCCCGCGCCGAGGTCGGCCAGGGCATCACCACCGCGGTCGGCATGCTGCTGGCCGACGAGCTCGACGTCCCGCTGGACCGGGTCGACGTCACCCTGGCCGACTCCCGGCCCGAGCTGCTGTTCAACCAGCTCACCGGCGGGTCCAACACCATCCGCAGCGTCTACGGGCCGGTCCGGTCCGCCGCCGCCCAGGCCCGCGCCCGGCTGCTGGCCGCCGCCGCCGCCCGCTGGGGCACCACGACCGTCGGCCTCACCGTCACCGACGGCGTCGTCACCGCCCCCGACGGCCGGACCGCCACCTACGGCGAGCTGTCCGCCGCCGCGGCGAGCCCGTCGCTGTCGGTCGTGCTGGCCACCCCCAAGCCGGCCTCGGCCGCGAAGCTCGTGGGCACCCCGACCAACCGGGTCGACGCCCGCAAGATGGTCACCGGCCAGATGGACTACACGCTGGACCTCGACGTCGTCCCCGGCGCGCTGCCCACCATGGTCCGCCGCCCGGCGTCCATCAACGGCACCGTGCGGTCGGTCGCGAACCTGGCCGCGGTCAAGGCGATGCCCGGGGTGGTCGACGTCGTCACGATCCCGACCGGGGTCGCCGTGCTGGCCGAGACCTTCGGCCAGGCGCTGGACGCCAAGGAGGCCCTGCAGGTCACCTGGGGCCCCGGCACCGTGGACGGGGAGGACGACGAGACGATCAAGGCCAAGCTCCGCGGGGCGGCGCTGCCCTTCGTCGTCCCGCCGCTGCTGTCCACGACCGTGGACGCCGAGTTCGACTTCGCCACCGTCAGCCACGCGCCGATGGAGACCAACTCCGCCGTGGCTGACGTGGCGGGCGGGAAGGCCGAGATCTGGTCGGGGCTGAAGTCCCCGATCGTCGCCCAGCAGGCCATCGCCGCCGACCTGGGCCTGCCGCAGTCCGCCGTCACCGTGCACGTCACGCAGGGCGGCGGCTCGTTCGGCCGCCGGCTGTTCTTCGACGCCGCCCTGGAGGCGGCCCGGATCTCGAAGGCCGCGGGGCGGCCGGTGAAGCTGATGTGGTCCCGGATCGACGACATGCGGCACGGCCGGGCCCGCGCGGCCAGCTTCCACCGGGTCCGCGCGACCGTGGCACTGGGCCAGGTGGTCAGCTTCGAGCACCGCGTCGCCAGCGTGGAGACCGACACCAAGCACGGCCTGGGCGAGATCCTCACCGCGACCGCGGCCAGCCTGCCGGTGGCCGGGAACCTGAGCTTCGCCCAGACGATCTTCCTGACGACGATCCACTCCCCGTACCACCTGGGGGTGACGACGCAGCTGCTCAACGAGGTGCCGCTGCAGATGCACACCGGGTCGTGGCGCTCGGTCTACTCGGCGAACACCCGGGGCGCCGAGGAGATCGTCATCGACGAGATCGCGGCGAAGATGCGCAAGGACCCGCTCGCCTTCCGCCGCGAGTTCCTCAAGGAGGACCGCTACCGCGCGGTGCTGGACAAGGTCGCCGCCGAGGGCCAGTGGGGCAAGACCATGCCGCGGGGCACCGCGCAGGGCATCGCCTTCCACGCCGAGTACAAGTCGTGCACCGCGATCCTGGTCGAGGTCGACGCCCGCGACCCGCGCAACCCGCGGGTCACCAAGGCGACCATCGCCGCCGACGTGGGCCGCCCGATCAACCCGCGCGGGTTGGAGTCCCAGCTGATCGGCGGCCTCACCGACGCCATCGGGACGACGTTCCGCGCCGGGCTGCACATCGACGCCGGCCTCCCGCTGGAGGGCAGCTACTCGCAGTTCCACTACACCCGGCAGGCCGAGAGCCCGCTGGAGACGAAGGTCTTCGTCATGCCGGCCAACGGCGAGCCCGGCGGGGCCGGCGAGCTCGGCGTGCCGGCCGCCGTGGGTGCGATCGCGAACGCCTACGCCCGGGCCACCGGCACCAAGCCGCGCAGCTTCCCGGTGAACTTCCCGGTCGACTTCGACCCCTTCCCCCGCTGAGCCAGGAGACGACATGCCCAACTACACCTTCCAGCTCAACGGGGAGACCGTCACCGTCGACGCCCCCGCCGACCTCCCGCTGCTGTGGGCGCTGCGCGACAAGCTCGGCGTCACCGGGCCGAAGTACGGCTGCGGGATCGACGTGTGCAAGGCCTGCACCAGCCACCTGGACGGCGAGGCGATCAACCCCTGCGTCACGCCGACCGCCGACGTCGCCGGCCGTGAGTTGACGACCATCGAGGGGCTGGCCGGCACCTGGTCCGACGACCCGGACGAGCTGCACCCGGTCCAGGAGGCCTGGCTGGAGCGCGACGTCGCCCAGTGCGGGTACTGCCAGCCCGGCCAGATCATGGCCGCCGTGGCGCTGCTGCGGCGCACCTCGAACCCCACGGACGCCGACATCGACGCCATCGAGAACGTCTGCCGGTGCGGGTCGTACTCGCGCATCCGGGAGGCCATCAAGGCGGCCGCCGCCGCCATGTGAGCGCCCGTTCCCCCGGACGGCGCCGCCGTCCGGGGGAAGCGGCGCTTCCGGGGCCCTGGAGAAGCCCTTCGTGCGGCAGACTGTGGCCCATGGAGTTCCGTTCGACCGTGCTGCTGGCCGGCAAGACCGCCACCGGTCTGGTCGTGCCGGCCGACGTCGTCGAGGCACTGGGCGCCGGCGCACGGGCGCCGGTCACGGTGACCCTGGCCGGGTACAGCTACCCGAGCACCCTGGCCGTCATGGGCGGGCAGCACCTCATCCCGTTGGCCGCCGAGCACCGCACCGCCGCCGGCGTCTCCGCCGGGGACGACGTGCTGGTCGACCTGGTGGTGGACACCGCCCCGCGCACCGTCGAGCTGCCCGCGGAGCTGGCCGAGGTCCTGGACGCGTCGCAGCGGGCCGCCTTCGCCGCGCTGTCCCCGTCCCGGCAGAAGGCGCACGTCGTCTCCGTCGGCTCCGCGAAGACCCCCGAGACGCGGGCCCGGCGGATCGCCGCCGTCGCCGTGGCGCTGAGCGCGTGACGGCCGTCGACCGGACGGCACCGCACGCCGTCGTGCGGCTCCCCCGCCGGACGCCGTTGCCGCCGATCCCGGACGAGGCGTTCGAGCGGTTCGCCCGGCTGGTCCGCCACCAGCTGGGGGTGCCGGTCAGCCTGGTGAGCCTGGTCGACGAGGACCGGCAGGTCTTCCCGGGCGCGGTCGGACTCCCCGAACCGTGGGCCACCACCCGCACGACCCCGCTCACGCACTCCTTCTGCCAGCACGTGGTGACCTCCCGCGAGCCGCTGGTGATCGCCGACGCCCGGCTCGACCCGCTGGTCGTGCACAACCTGGCGATCCCGGACCTCGGGGTCATCGGCTACGCCGGCATCCCGCTGACCGACGTCGACGGCGACGTCATCGGGTCGCTGTGCGCCATCGACCACCAGCCGCACGCCTGGACGGCGCTGGAGATCGCGGTCCTCACCGACCTGGCGGCGGCGTGCTCCTCGGAGCTCCAGCTGCGCCAGCTGCAGGCCCGGACCGAGCAGACCGCGACGGTGCTCGCCGAACGCGGCCGGCAGGCCCGCATGCTGCTGCGCACCTCGAGCCTGCTCAACCAGGCGACCACGACCACCGAGATCGGCGCCGCCGTCGGCCGGCTGGCCGGTCAGGGCTTCGGCGCGGACACCGCGGTCGTCTGCCTGGCCACCGAGCACACCCGGGAGCTGCGCCCGCTCGCGGTCGAGGAGCTCACCGCGGCCAGCCGGGCCGCCTGGCGCGGCGTCTCGGTCGACGCCGACCACCCCGCGGCGCGCACCCTGGCCGACCGGGTGGAGCGCCAGCACCGCGACGCCGGCGAGCTGCTGGCCGCCTTCCCGGGCCTGGCCGGCCGGCTGCCGGAGACCTGGCAGGCCGACCTGCACCTGCCGCTGGACCTGGGCCCCGGGGTCACCGGCGTGCTGAGCCTGAGCTGGCCGGTGGCGCGCGAGCTGGACACCGACGTCCGGACGACGGCCCGCGCCTTCGCCGGCTTCGTCAGCCAGGGCCTGCAGCGCGCGATGCTGCTGGAGGACCGCCGGAGCACCGCCGAGACGCTGCAGCTGGCCATGCTCACCGACCTCCCGGCGCCCACGCACCTGCAGCTGGCCGCCCGCTACGTGCCGTCCTCGGCCGAGCAACAGGTCGGTGGCGACTGGTACGACGCGTTGATCACCCCCGACGGCACCACCGTGCTGGCGATCGGCGACGTCACCGGGCACGACATGTCGGCCGCGGCAGCGATGGGCCAGCTGCGCACCCTGCTCCGCGGTCTGGCACACGACCGTGAGGAGCCCCCGGCGTCCACGCTGACCCGGCTGGACACCACCGCCGCCGGGCTGGGGGTCGGGACGCTGGCCACCGTCGTGGTGGCCCGGGTCGAGGCCGACGGCCGGCTCCGCTGGTCGAACGCCGGCCACCCGCCGCCGGTGCTGCTGCACGCCGACGGCCGGGTCGAGCTGCTGGAGACCCGGCCGGAGATGCTGCTCGGCCTGGACCTCGCGGTGCCGCGCACCGACCACGTGGTCGACCTGCCGCCGGACAGCACGCTGCTGCTCTACACCGACGGCCTGGTGGAGAGCCGCACCCAGGACCTCGACGTCGGCACCGCCTCGCTGCTGGCAGCCGTGCACACCCGCCGGCACCAGCCGCTGGACGAGCTGCTGGACGGCCTGCTCGGCGACCTGGCCCACGGTCGGGACGACGACATCGCACTGCTGGCGGTCCGATCCGCGCCCGCGGGCTGACGGCCGGCGCGCCGGGGTGACTACGGTGCGCAGATGACCGGAACGGATCGGACCGGTTCGCCGGACTCCTCGCTCGGCGCGGTGATGAGCCGCATCGCCCGGGAACTGCAGCAGGAACACGGGGACGTGGGGGCCACCCTGCAGGCCATCGCGACCACGGCGGTGGACGCGGTCCCCGGTGCGCAGCACTGCGGCATCAGCCTGGTCCTGGAGCGGTCCCGGGTGCAGCCGCGGGCGTCCTCCAGCCGGCTGCCGGTGGTCGTGGACGCCCTGCAGGAGCGCCTGGGCCAGGGGCCGTGCATGGACGTGGTCTGGGACCAGGAGGCCGTCCGCGTCGACGACGTCGCCACCGACGGGCGCTGGCCGGCGTTCGCAGCAGCGGCCGCCGAGGCCGGGGTGGGCAGCATGCTCTGCTTCCGGCTGTACGTCAGCGGCGACGAACTGGGTGCCATGCACCTGTACTCCGCCGCGCCCCGGGCCTTCGACGACCAGTCGGTCGACCACGGCCGGCTGCTGGCCGGCCACGCGGCGGTCGCGCTGGCCGGCGCCCAGCACGAGCACCACCTGCGCTCGGCCATCGACCACCGGGACCTCATCGGGCAGGCCAAGGGCATCCTCATGGAGCGGTACAAGACGACCGCCGACCAGGCGTTCGCGATGCTGGTCCGTTCCTCCTCGCTGACCAACCGGCGGCTGTGGGACGTCGCGGAGGAGCTGAGCACCACCGGCTCGCTGCCCCGCAGGGAGGGTTGACACCCGGCCGTCCCCGCGGGCGTGCCGGTGCAGATCGCCGTACCCAGCCGGTCACGGAGAGCCACCTGGACGCCCATGGCGTGTGTCACGGCGGCCGGCACCTGCTGCCCGCGCCCCGTTCACCTGCCGGTCGTCCGGTGTCGACAGGTTCGACCGGTCACGACCCTCGGCGAACGGACCCACCCCACGATGCGACCCCTCCCCCGGACCGGCGTGCTCGGTACCGCGCTGGTCTGCCTGGCCGGCAGCCTGGTGCTCGGCGCCGCCGTCCCCGCCTCGGCGGCCGGCCCCTCCCCCGACCCGCAGGCCGCTGCCGCAGCGGCCCCCACCGGCATCGCCGTCAACGAGGTGGACCCCTCCGCCGACTGGGTCGAGCTGGTCAACACGACCGCCACCCCGCAGGACGCCTCGGGCCTCGTGCTGCGCGACGACGCGGACGACCACGGGGTGGTCGTGCCCGCGGGCACCGTGCTGACCCCGGGCGGCCACGTCGTCCTGGACACGGACGCCGACGCACTGGGCGAGGCGGGCTTCGGCCTGGGCAAGGCCGACGCCGCCCGGCTGTTCGCCGCCGACGGCACCACGCTGCTGGACTCGTTCTCCTGGCCCACCCAGCCGGCGACCTCCTGGGGCCGCTGCCCGGAGGGCACCGGCGCGTTCGTCGTCACCGGCGCCGCCACCCGCGGCGAGGTGAACGACTGCACCCCTCCCGCCACCACCCCGCCCACCACCACCCCGCCCACCGTGCCCGCCGTGCCCGGCGCGCTGGTGGTCAACGAGGTCGAGTCCAACGGCGACGACACCGACTGGGTGGAGCTGACCACCACCGGGGACAGCCCGGTCGACGTCAGCGGCTTCACCTTCCGCGACGACGACGACAGCCGGGTGCCGTACACCCTCCCGGCCGGCTCCGTGGTCACCCCCGGCGGCTTCCTCGTCGTCGACCAGGCCAGCGGCTCGAACCCGGCCGGCTTCGACTTCGGGCTGGGCAACGCCGACTCCGCCCGCCTGTTCGACCGCACCGGCGCGCCGGCCGCCTCGTACTCGTGGCCGGCGCACGCCACGGTGAGCTGGGGCCGCTGCCCCGACGGGACCGGCGACCTGGTCGACACCACCCGCTCGACCAAGGGCGAGGCGAACGACTGCTCCTCGCCGGTCCGGGTCAACGAGGTCGAGTCCCAGGACGGCGAGCCCGGCGACTGGGTGGAGCTGACCTCGATCGGCGCCACCGCGGTCGACGTCTCGGGCTACGCGCTGACCGACGCCGGCGGCGGGCGCTCCGTGCTCCCGGCCGGCAGCACCCTCGCCCCGGGCGGGTTCCTGGTGCTGGACCAGCTGGGCTACGGCCTGGGCGGTGCGGACTCGGTGACGCTCACCGACGCCGCCGGCACCGAGGTCGACTCCTACGCCTGGACGGCGCACGCGACCACCACCTGGGGCCGCTGCCCGGACGGCACCGGTGACCTCGGCACGACGCTGGCCCCGACCAAGGGCACCGCGAACGCCTGCGAGGGCGCGCCGCTGCCCTGGCCCGGCGGCCCGGAGGAGACCCCGGTCGACGCGGAGGGCACCTTCTCCGGTGACCTGAGCGGCCTGGACGTCGAGCCCTCGGGCACCGCCGCGCCGGGCACGCTGTGGGCGGTGCAGAACGGCGACGGCCTGCTCTACCGGGCGGTCTCCGACGGCGCGGGCGGCTGGACGGTCGGCGAGCCGTGGACGCTGGCTTACCCCGGCGGCGGCGCGGGCGTGGTCGACGCCGAGGGCGTCACCGTCGCCGACGACTCCGCTGCGGGCGGGGTCTACGTCTCCAGCGAGCGGGACAACTCGGTCGGCTCGGTCAGCCGGCCCTCGGTGCTGCGCTACGAGCCCACCGGCGTCGGCGGCACGCTGACCGCCACCCGGGAGTGGGCGCTGGCCCCGGACTTCCCCGGACTGGGCGCCAACGCGGGCCTGGAGGGCATCACCTGGGTGCCGGACTCGTTCCTGACGGCCGGCGGTCTGCTGGACGCCTCCACCGGCGCCGCCTACGACCCGGCCCGGTACCCCGGCCACGGGGACGGGCTGTTCCTGGTGGGCGTCGAGGGCACCGCCGCCGTGTACGCCTACGCACTGTCCGAGGACGGCTCGGCCGACCGGGTCGCCACCGTCCCGACCGGCTTCGACCTGGTCGCCGACGTCCAGTTCGACGCCGACCTGGGCGCCCTGTGGGTGGTCTGCGACGAGGCGTGCGGCGGGCGCACGGCGCTCTTCGAGCTGACGGACGGCGCCTTCACCGAGGCCGCCCAGTTCCTCCCGCCGGCCGACGCCGACCCGGGGCTGGCCAACGAGGGCTTCGCGGTCGACACCGAGGCGACCTGCGTCGACGGCGTCCGGACGACGTTCTACGCCGACGACGCGGACACCGACGGCTTCTCGCTGCGCACCGGCACGCTGTCCTGCGTCGACGAGGGCGGTGAGAACCCCGGCGGTGAGCACCCCGGGGGCGAGGGCCCCCCTGGTGAGCAGCCGGGCGCCGGCGGACCGGGCACCCCGCCCGGCCCCGGCCCGACGCAGCCCGGCCCGACGCAGCCCGGCCCGACGCACCCCGGCCCGACGCACCCCGGCCCGACCCAGCCGGGCACGCCCCAGCCGGGCACGAGCCAGCCGGGCACGGTGCAGCCTGCGCCGGTGCAGCCGGTGACCCCGCCGGTCACCCGGCCGGCGACCCAGCCCGTCGCCGGACCCCGTCCGGGCACCCCGGCGGCGCTGGCCAGCACCGGCGCCGAGGTCGGCACCTGGGCCGCACTGGCCGGCCTGCTGGTGCTCACCGGGGCCGGCGCGGTCGTCGGGGGGCGTCGCCGCGCCTGACGCTGCGCCCGCACCGCACCGCACCCGCACGACGGCCGTGGCCCCCGCACCCGGGGACCACGGCCGTCGTCGCGTGCAGCGTCGCGTGCCGGGCGCTCAGCCCCGGGCGCTCCAGGCCGACCAGAGCCGGGCGTAGCGGCCGCCGGCGGCGACCAGCTCGGCGTGGGTGCCCTGCTCCACGACCCGGCCGGCGGCCAGCACCACCACCCGGTCGGCACGGGCGGCCTGGGTGAGCCGGTGCGCGACGACCAGCGTGGTGCGGCCGGCGGTGGCGGCCAACGCGGCGTCCTCCAGGTCCCGGGCGCCGGCGCTGCCCGCCTCGGCGGTGGCCTCGTCGAGCACGGCCACCGGCGGGTCGGCGAGCACGAGGCGAGCCAGGGCGAGCTGCTGGGCCTGCGGGGCGGTCAGCTCGCGGCCGCCCTCCCCGACCGGGGTGTGCAGGCCCTCGGGCAGCGCCGCCACCCAGCCGGCCCCGACGACCGCCAGCGCCGCGGCGACGTCGGCGTCGGTGGCGTCGGGCCGGGCCAGCCGCACGTCGTCGACCAGCGGACCGGCGAACACGTGCACCTCCTGGCTGACCAGCCCGACGTGGTCGCGCAGGTCCTCGACGGCCCGGCCGTCCAGCAGCACGGTGCCCGCGGTGGGTTCCAGGCCGCCGGCCAGCACCCCGGCCAGGGTGGTCTTGCCGGCACCGGAGGCACCGACCAGGGCGACCCGCTCGCCCGGCGCCAGCGTCAGGTCGACGTCGGCGAGGACGGTGGGGCCGCCGTAGGAGTGCCAGACCCCGCGCAGCTGGACCGCCGGGCGGTCCGGCGTCCGCGGGACCTCCCGCACCGGGCCGGCCGGCAGGTCCGCCACCCCGACCATCCGCACCAGCGAGGCGCCGGCGGACTGCACGTCGTCGAAGGTGAACAGCAGCAGCCCCAGTGGGCCGAAGAGCCGGTGGAACAGCAGCGCCGCCGTGGTCACCGCACCGACGGTGACGGCGTCGTCCCGGACCAGCCAGAACCCGACCCCGAGGACGGCGGCCAGGCCGACGTACTCGGCCCGGTTCATCCGCCAGCCGAAGTCGGTGAACAGCCGGAACACCCCGAGCGTGAGGCCCAACGACCGTGCCGAGCGGTCGGTGACGACGTCGCGGTGGCGCTGCTCGTCGGCGTAGGCGTGCACCGTCTCCACGCCCTGGACCGAGCTGACCAGGGCCTGCGAGCGCTCGCCCATCGCCACCCGCTCGGCGGCGTACCGCGGGGCCGAGCGCGGCAGGTACCAGCGCAACGCGAGCACGTAGAGCGGGATGGCGACCAGCCCGGCCAGCGCCAGCCGCCAGTCCAGGGCGCCCAGCCCGACCACGGTCAGCAGCACGGTGAGCCCGGCGCCGGCCACCTGGGGCAGCGCGCCGGTGACCGCGTCGGCGACCTTGGCGACGTCGTCCCCGACGCGGGAGAGGAGGTCCCCGCCACGGACGGCGTCCAGCCGGGCCGAGGACAGGTGCAGCGCGCGGTCCACGACGGACTCGCGCAGCCGGGCCAGCACGGTCTCCCCCAGCCGGCCGATGAGCACCGCGGACAGCCCGGTGAGGACGGCGACCAGCAGCGCGGACCCCAGCAGCGCCCAGACGAACGGCCAGACCGAGCGCCCCTGGGCCGCGGTGACCGCGTCGACCAGGGCACCCAGCACGGCCGGGGCGACCAGCCCGGCGGCCGAGGCGGCGACGGCGGACAGCGCGGTGAGCGCGGTGACGACGGGACGGGCCCGCAGGTGCTCCCAGACGACCCGGCCCGCGCGCCGGCCGGTGGCGATCGGCAGCAGCACCGGGTCGACCTCGACCGCGCTCACCGGAGCACCGCCGCGGCGTAGGCGGGGTGGGCGGTGAGCTCGGCGTGGGTGCCGGCGGCGTCCACGGCGCCCTCGCGGAGGACGACCACCCGGTCGCAGCGACCCAGCAGCGCGGGACTGCTGGAGACCAGCACCGTCGTCCGACCGTGCCGCAGGCCGGTCAGCCCGGCGGCGATCTCCTCCTCGGTGACCGCGTCCACGGCGGTGGTCGGGTCGTGCAGGACCAGCACGTCGGGGCGGGCCAGCAGGGCGCGGGCCAGGCCGACCCGCTGGCGCTGCCCGCCGGACAGCGAGCGGCCACGGTCGGAGACCGGCAGCTCCAGGTCGGCGAGGTCGGCCGCGCCGGCGGCGGTGAGCGCGGCGGTCAGCGCGTCGTCGTCGGCGGCACCGGCCGGGTCGACGGCGGAGCGCAGGGTGCCCTCGAAGAGCACGACCGCGTGCGGCTCGACCAGCACCCGCGCCCGGACGGCGGCCGGGTCCAGCCCGGCGACGTCCTGCCCGTCGAGCAGCAGCTCACCGGGCGCGGCAGGGCGGCGGCCGGCCAGCAGGGCGACCAGCGCCTCCGCATCCGCCGGCTCGGGGGCGACGACACCGACGGTGCTGCCCGGTTCCACGTGGAACCCCAGGCCCGGGAGCGCGAGCGCGCCGGGGCCGGAGCCGGGCTGCGCACCCGGCGGGTGCAGTGGCGGGGCGGTGAGCACGCCGACGACCCGGGCGGCGGAGGCGCGGGCCTCGGCGACCTTCTGCCCGGCGAAGCCGAGCAGCCCGACCGGCTCGGCCAGGAACTGGGCCAGCCCGACGACGGTGACCAGCTCGCCGACCGACATCCGCCCGTCCAGCGCGAGCGCCCCAGCGACCCCGGCCACGGCGGCCAGGAACAGCCCACTGCCGAGCACGGTGGCGCCGCGGTAGGTGCCGATGGCCCCGGCCGAGCGGAGCGTGGAGGCCAGCGCGACGCCGCTGGTGCGCCGGTACCGCTCGGTGGCGGCGTCCTCGGCGCCGATGCCGCGCAGCACCCGGACGCCGCGGACCAGGTCGGTGGCCAGGCCCGCGGTGCGGGCGACGTCACGCTGCTGGGTGGCGGTGCGCCGGGTCAGCCAGGGCGAGAGCAGCTGGAGCGCGCCCACCAGCAGCGGCGTCCCGACCAGCACGCCGATGCCCAGCGGGACGCTGATGGTGAGCAGGCTGACCGCCGAGACGACCAGCGCGGTGGTGCCGGCGACGACGATGGAGGCGGCCTCGATGACCCGGCCGGCCTTCTCCGCGTCCGAGGTGGCGATGGACAGCAGCTCGCCGGTCGGCGGGGCGTCGGTGATCCCGTGCGGGTCCAGCACCCGGGCGGCGACCTCGACCCGCAGCTGGTGGGTCTCGGTGAACCAGCCGGTCACCACGTGCCGCGCGCCGTAGCGGTAGGCCTGGGACAGCACCAGGAACAGCAGCGCCGTGCCGCCGAGGGAGGCCAGCAGCGCCGGCACCGACCCGGTCGACACCGCGCGGTCGATCGTGACCCCGATGGCCACCGGCACCAGCGCCTCGCAGGCCTGGTGCAACGACAGCAGCAGAGTCGACCAGCCCAGCCGGCGGGGGTGCCGCCGCAGAGCACGTCGCAGCAGCGCACCGGCGGTGCGCGGGTCCCCGTCCATGTGAGGGGACCCTAACCCGCGGGGTCGGTCAGCTGTGTGTCAGCCGTGGTGCCCGCGGCGCTGGAACCGGGCGACGACCCGCTGGGTGCGGTTGGGCGTGTGCTCGGGGTCCAGCAGCTCGGTGTCGGCCAGCACCGTGTCGATGATCCCCTGCTCGGGGATCTCGAAGGGCTGCAGCGACCGGCCCTCCGGGCGCACCAGCGACTCGACGGCGGCCACCAGCGACCCGTCGTGTGCCGCGATCGCGGCGGCGACGTCGTCCGGACCGACCCCGAGGTGCTCGGCGAGGAGCCGGTCGCGCATGCCCAGCACCGATCCGGCGATCTCCTCGCGGCGCGGGTCGTCCGCGGTCGCCTCGATCGTCAGGTCGCACTCGGTGTCCATGCCCATCGAGCGGTTGTTCAGGTTCGAGGACCCGATCCGCAGCAGCCGGTCGTCGACGACGCAGACCTTGGCGTGCACGTAGATCGGCGTGCGGGAGGCGGTGACCGGCACGTAGAGCCGGAACCGGCCGTGCACGTCGGACTCGCGGACCTTCGCCAGCAGCTTGGCCCGGGCGGTGCCCATGGCCTTCTCCTCGAGCCAGCCGTCGGCCGTCTCGGGGTTGACGACGACGAACTCCGGCCCGTCCTCCTCGCCCAGCCGCACGGCGATCGCCTCGGCGACCCGGCGGTTGGCGAAGTACTGGCTCTCGATGTAGACGCAGGTCTGCGCGCTGGCGATCATCGCCAGCCACAGGTCCTCGATCTCGTGCACCAGCTCCCACTGCCGGAACTCCGGCCGGGTGCGGGAGATCGCGACGTCCACGTCGTGCAGCAGCACCGGCACCTGCTCGGGCCACTCGTGGGTGACGTCGTCGACCGGGTCCAGCTGCTCGCCGGTGCCGGCGGCCCAGCGGCGCCGGGCCAGGTCGCCCAGCGCCTTGGCGGCCGGGCCGGACACCAGGCTGGTGACGTCGTGCCAGGGCTGGGTGGGGCGACGGGACCGCGGGCGGTGCCGGTACCGGTTGCGGTCCAGGTGCTCGGAGTCGTCCCACCGGTCGGCGGTGACGTCGATGCCGCCGGCGAAGGCCAGGCTGTCGTCGACGACGACGATCTTCTGGTGGTGCGCGCCGCCGAGGGGGTGGTGCGCGTCGACCTTCATCTGGAACCGGTCCGACGTCCGTCGGTTGAGCAGCACGATCGGCACCAGGCCGCGGCCCAACGCCTCGAGCATGCCCAGGTCCCACTGCAGGACGCCGACGAACAGATCCGGGTTGCGCTGGACGGCGGCCTCCAGCACCCGGCCGACGCGGTCGTCGCGGCCCTTGCCGGGGGTGCGGGGGTCCAGCCGGATGCGCGGGTCGAAGTCCCAGCCGATGAACAGCACCTGCCGGCGGGCCCGCATCACGACCTGCTTGAGGGTGGCGAAGTAGTCCGCGGCGTCGACGAAGACGGCGTGCTGGTCGGCGCGCTCGATCCGCCAGACCGTCTCCCCCGGCACCAGCACGCTGCCGCGGACCGGGTCGGGGTCCACCGGCTCCCGCGGGCTGGGGACGACGGCGGAGAAGCCGTCGGTGACCGGGTCGGTGCGGGTGCCGGTGCCGTCGCCGGTGTCGTCGCCGTCCAGGGCCTCCTGGTCGCTCACGCGGTGCGCTTGCTGGCGAACGTGGCGGCCGCGTCCCGCAGGCTCTTGGTCGGGCGCAGCCAGGCACCGTCCACGGGCAGCGAGTCCAGCCGGACCCGGTCCAGCGGGGCGGCGAACGCGCCGGGCACGTCCTCGATGTCCACGAAGTGCAGCAGGTCCGAGGTGCTGGCGTAGCCGGCGACCTCGGAGAAGGCGACGACGACGACCTCGGTGCCGGCCCGGGCCAGCTCCTCCAGCGGCTCGCGGAAGTTGCGGCCGTCACCGGAGAACACGACGAGGCGGCGCAGCTGGTGGCTGTGCGCGCGGACCTCGATGTGGTCGAGCATCGACTGGTCGATGTCGTCGTCCGGGCGGCTCTTGGGTCGGGCGAAGACCGAGTAGCCGAAGCTGCGCAGGGCCTCGACCCAGCCGCGCAGGGTGGTGACGTGCTGCGGGGGGACGTTGGCGAAGACACAGGCCTCGACGTCGTCGGCGCCGCCGGCACCGGCCTCCCCGGCACCGCCGACGAACCAGGCGGCGATCGCGTCGAAGCGCGGGCGGGAGGCGGCGGTCGGCCGGGCACCGATCACGGTGGCCAGCGTCATGTCGATGTTCGGGGCGTCCCAGACCAGCAGGTCCAGGGCCGGGCGACCGGCCGCGCCGGGGGCTGTCGCGTCGAGGACGACGGGGTCTGCGTCGGGCTGCACGTCGGGGTCAGCGGTCACCGTCACCCCCGCAGTGTGCCGGGTGGGCGGGACCGGCGCGTGTCCCGAGTCCGGGAGGACCACCCGGCTGGGGGGCCCGGCCGGTGACGTCGCCCGCCGGGAGCGGCGACGGGGCGGGCTGCTGTCCACGCCGGCGATGATCCCAGCCCGGCGGACGGCCGGCTCACCCGGCGGCTGCCGCACCGTGCGGTCGCCGACCGGTCAGCCGGGCCAGCCGCGGGCCCAGCTCGGCGGCCGGGGCAGGCCGGCCGAACAGCCAGCCCTGGGCGAAGACGCAGCCCGCGGCCCGCACCCGGGCCAGCTGCTCGGCGGTCTCCACGCCCTCGGCCAGGGCCCGGATGTCCAGCGTCTCGGCCAGGGCGACGATGGCGGCGAGCACCGCCTGCGCCTTCCCCGCCTCCGGCCCGTCCACCGCCGCCAGCAGCGACCGGTCGATCTTGAGGGTGTCCAGCGGCAGCGCGAGCAGCCGGGCCAGCGTGGACCAGCCGGTGCCGAAGTCGTCGACGGCGATGCCGACCCCCAGGGCGTCGATCTCCCGCAGCTGGTCGGCGACCCGGCTGGCGTCGTCGGCCAGGGCGGTCTCGGTCAGCTCCAGCACCAGCTGACCGGCGGGCAGGCCGGCCGCGTCCAGCGCCGTGACGACGTCGTCGACCAGGGTGCCGCCGCAGAAGTGCCGGGCGCTGATGTTGACGCCCACGACGACCGGGGTGCCGGCGGCGGCCCAGACCGCGGCCTGCCGGCACACCTCGCCGAGCAGCCAGCGGGTCATCGGCACCACGGCGCCGGTCTCCTCGGCGACCGGCACGAACGCGTCGGGGTAGAGCAGGCCGCGCTCGGGGTGCCGCCAGCGGACGAGGGCCTCCACGCCGGTGACCCGGTCGGAGGGCAGGTGCACGACCGGTTGGTAGTGCACCTCCAGCTCCTCGTAGGTGGTCAGCTCCTGCATCCGGCCGGACACCTCCAGGCGCCAGCGGGCGGCGTCGCGCAGGGCGCTGGTGAACACGACGGCGCGGTCCCGGCCGGCGGCCTTGGCCGCGTAGAGGGCGGCGTCGGCGTCGGCGATGACGCCGTCGGGGTCGCGGACCCCGGTGGCCACCGGGCTGACCGCGATGCCGGTGCTGGCGGTGAGCACCAGCCGGACCCCGCCGGCGGTGAACGGCTCGCTGAAGGCCTCGCGCAGTCGTTCGGCGACGGCCAGCGCGCCCTCGGCGTCGCAGTCGCGGGCGATCACCAGGAACTCGTCCCCGCCGAGCCGGCCGATGGTGTCGCAGGGTCGGGTGCGGGCGGCCAGCCGGGTCGCGACCTGGGTGAGCAGCTGGTCCCCGACCCGGTGTCCCAGGGAGTCGTTCACGGTCTTGAAGCCGTCGACGTCGAGGAAGAGCAGGGCCGTGCGGTCCCGGCCGTGCACGGCGTCGGCGACCAGGCTGTGCATCCGGGCCCGGCCGGGCAGCGAGGTCAGCGGGTCGTGGTCGGCCTGCCAGGCCAGCTGCTGTTCCCGGTGCACGAGCGCAGTGACGTCGGTGTGGGTCACGACGACCGCCGGCCCGGTGGTCCCGTGGTCCAGCGGGGCGGCCTGCCACTGCACCCAGACCGTGCGGCGGGAGCCGCGCACGCAGATCCGCAGGGCCGGCGGGACCTCGCCGTGGTCGACCACCCGGCGGAGCCCGGCGAGCACCGCGGCCTGGTCGTCCGCGGAGACCAGCCTGCCCAGCGCACCCAGGTAGGAGGCCCCGGTGCGGGAGGGCACCAGTCCCGGGGCGAGCATCCGGCCGCCGTTCTCCCGCCACGACCGGTTGACCGCGAGGATCGTCAGCCCGGCGTCGAGCACCACGGTCGCGGCCGGGACGGCGTCCAGCACCCCTGCCAGGTCGTCGAAGGACCCGTTCCCTGCCAGCCCGCGCATGTCTCGCCCCGTCGTCGGCCGTTTCTGGACCTCACCCAGGACCTTACGGATCAGGATCGTACGTTTGCGCAGCCAGTGGCCGCGTCGTCACCCGAGCGGGTCACCGCGCACACCGTCCGTGCGCCCCGGGAGGATGACCGGGTGCGCACCACGAGCAGTCGCGAGGTCTACCGGAACCCCTGGACGACGGTCCGGGAGGACGTCGTCGAGCTGGCCGACGGGTCCACGAGCGTCTACGGGGTGGTGGAGCGGCCGGACTTCGCGATGGTCGTGCCGGCCGAGCGGGACGGCTTCTGGCTGGTCGAGCAGCACCGCCACCCGGTGGACCGGCGGACCTGGGAGTTCCCGCAGGGCGGCTGGCCGGCGGGCGCCTCGGGCACCGCCGAGGACCTGGCGCGCGCGGAGCTGGCCGAGGAGACCGGGCTGCGGGCCGGGCGCCTGGAGCACCTGGCCCACCTGGACCTGGCGCCGGGGATCATGACCCAGCAGTTCGACGTGTGGCTGGCCACCGACCTGACCCCGGGCCCGACCGCCCGGGAGGCCAGCGAGGCCGACATGGTGCACGCCTTCGTCACCGAGGCCGAGCTGGTGGCCCGGGTCCTCGACGGCCGGTTCACCGACGCGCCGTCCCTGGCGGCCTGGGCCGTCGTCGGGCTGCACCGACGCGGCTGAGCGGTCCGCTCAGCCGCGGCGCGGGGGCCAGCGGCGGGGCTGGCGACGGTGGAAGGCCTGCGGGCGCAGCGGCCGCCAGTCCTCCCGGGAGAGGGCGTACTCGACCTCGCCGTGCTCGGCCCCCGGGATCTGGTCGGGGGACTCCTCGGTGTAGGTGCGGCGCCAGGTCAGGCCGACCTTCTCCATCACCCGCCGGGAGCCGGTGTTGACCGCCATCGTGGTGGCCACGACCTCGTCGACGTCGGTGGCGGTGAAGACGGCGTCCACCAGCGCGCGGGCGCCCTCGGTGGCCAGCCCACGCCCCCAGGCGGAGCGGCGCAGCCGGTAGCCCAGCTCCACGGCGTCGGCGCTGCCGCCGACCATGGGGCGCAGCTCGAACCAGCCGACGAACTCGTCGGTGGCCCGGTCCTCGGCGGCCCAGCAGCCCAGCGGCACCGGGCCGTAGTCGGCCAGCAGCCGGGGCAGGTCCAGGCCGCGGACCCGGGCCGGGGGCACCGGCCGGCCGCCGCCCAGGTGGCGCATGACCTCGGGGTCCCCGTGCAGCGCGACGACGTCGTCCCCGTCCGCGGGGCGGACCGGACGCAGCCGCAGCCGCGGGGTCACCACCGGGGGGACGACGGGCCCCTGTGCGGGGAGCTGCGGGGCGCTGAGACGCCACCGTCCGTCGATCGCCATCACGACCACGCTAGACCGCGACGACGCCGAGAGCCGTGAGCCCGACCAGCGCGTCGTCCTCCGTCACCGGGGTCGGCGGCGCCACCGGGAGACCCGGCGAGGCGGGTCGACCGGTGCCGGTACCGGCTCGGGCTCCGGGGGGCGCGAGGCCCGCCAGGCCTCCACCGCGGGCTCCTCCTCCCGCATCGGGACGACGATCGGCGGCCCGTCCAGCGGCTGCCGCCAGGCCGCCGCCACCCGGTCGTTGAACTCACCGATCGCGGCCCGGACCCGCTCCTCGCTGGTCAGCTCCAGCAGGCGCGCGGGCAGGTCGTCGTACTCCCGGCGCAGCGCCAGGGACGGCGGCAGGAAGTTCGCGTCCGGCTCCTGCCGACGCGCCCAGGACAGCGCCCAGGCGTAGGAGTCCTCCGGCCCGTCCCGGCGCGGCAGCGGCTTGCCCGACAGCGGCAGGTCGGTCAGGTCGCCGCGCTCGGCGGCCGTGCGGATCTGGTGCTCCACCCAGGTCTCGAAGGGCATGCCCTCCGGCTTGCGCTGCGTCACCCGCTCCAGGTTCCCAGCCGAGGGGCGGGACGACCACCTCGCGGGCGTGACCCCCGCCGCCCGACGACGCGCACACGTCCGCCCGACCTCCGGACAGGCCGCTGAGCTGCACGTTCACCCTTGTCGACCGACCGCCGAAGCGGTACGATTCGTACACACGTTCGAGTCGACGAGGAGGTGGCATGGGTCTGGACGAGGGTCCCGGCGTCACGCGCACGGCCGCCCCCGACGTCTGGCAGCCGTGGGGTGAGGACGATGTGGCGCTGGCCGAGCGGCGAGCGACCGAGCGGGCGGCCGCCCGCGACGCAGCCCGGCAGCTGTCGCTCGAGCTCCCGGCCGACGTCGCCGCCGTCCTGGCCGGCGCTCTGGGCCTGGTGGACCCTGAGCCACCGGCCGGTGGTCCCGCCCTGCAGGCGCCGGCGCTGCTCGCCCGGGTGCGCGGGCTCACCAGGTCGCAGAGCGTCATCGACACCGCCCGGGCCCGGGCCGTGCGTGCCGCCGAGTGCGCCCAGGCCGCCGAGTTCGACGGCCACCGGTCGATGGCCGCCTGGCAGGTCGGCCACCTCAACGTCTCACCGGCCACCGCGGCGCGCACCGTCCGGGCCGGCCGCACCCTGGAACGGCTGGCGGAGTGGGCCGCGGCCGCCGCGGAGGGCCGGGTCACCCCCGACCAGACCGCGGTCGTCGCCGCGGTGGCCACGCCCGCCCGGCTGTCGGCCGCGGAGGCCATGGGCGCCGACGTCACCGCGGTCGAGCGCACCCTGCTCGGGACCGCCACCGGCACCGCACCAGGAACGCTCACCGCCGTCACCAGGCGGCTGCTCGACTGGATCGACCCGGACGGCCCCGAGCCCGACCCCACCCGGCAGCGCGAGCTGCACCTGACCCCCTCGCCCGGCGGCGGCGGCAGCATCCACGGCCGCCTGGACGCCCTCGGCTTCGAGAAGGTGGCCACCGTGCTGACCGCCTTCCAGCAGGCCGGCCGGGTCGCCGACGACGACCGCAGCCACGCCCAGCAGATGGGCGACGCCCTCGTCCAGCTGGCCGACGTCCAGCTCGCGTGCAGCGACGACGTCCCGGTGCTGCGCAAGCACCGCGCCCAGGTCGCCGCCACCGTCTCCGCCGAGAACCTGCTCGACACCGACCTGGTCCGCGACGCCGCCCGGCTCGGCTCCGGGCAGACGGTGTCGAACACCGTCGTCCAGCAGCTGTCCTGCGACTCGATCGTCACCCGGGTCCTCTTCGGACCCGACGGGATGCCGCTGAACGTGGGACGGGCCCAGCGCCTGGTGCCCGCGCACATCCGGAAGGCGGCCGAGGCCCGCGACGGCGGCTGCGTCTTCGCCGGCTGCGACGCACCCACCTGGTGGTGCGACGCCCACCACGTGCGCGAGTGGGTGGCCGACCACGGGGAGACATCGGTCGAGAACACCGCGTTGCTGTGCGAGCGGCACCACACCAAGGTGCACCACGGGTTCTCCGTCACCTGGGACCCCGACGACCACCGATGGCGGACCCGCCGCGAGGGCGGGAGCGAGATCGTCGTCGGGTGGCCCGACAGGACCGACCCCCACGAGTGGTCACCTCCTCCCGGGAGCTGACTACGGTCGCGCCGTGGAGTACCCGGACGAGGAGACGCTGTCCCGAGGCGGCATCACCCACGTCGTCCGGGTGGGACAGACCGTCCGCCGACCCGAGCGGCCGTCCACCGCGACCGTGCAGGCCTACCTCAGGCACGTCCGGAGCCGGGGGTTCACCGCCTGCCCCGAACCGCTGGGTCACGACGACCAGGGCCGCGAGGTCCTGAGCTTCGTCGCCGGAGACGTCCCGGTCGACCCGCTGCCCGCACACGCCACGACCACGGGGACGCTGCAGGCCCTGGCGGTCCTGGTCCGCCGGCTGCACGACGCGGCCGACGGGTGGCAGCCCCCGGCCGACGCCGTCTGGGGCAGCATCCCGGGCGTGCGACCGGCGGGCGTCGTCCCGCTGTTCGACCGGGCCGAGCTGGTCTCCCACATGGACTACTGCCCCGGCAACGTCGTCTTCACCGGGGACCGCCCGACCGCGCTCATCGACTTCGACCTGGCCCGGCCCACCACGCGGGTGGCCGACATCGCCAACGCGCTCTCCTGGTGGGCCCCGTTGGCCGACCCCCGCGACCGGGCGCCCTCCCTCGTCGAAGCAGACGTGCCCACCCGGGTCCGCGCCTTCGCCGACTCCTACGGGATGACGGGTGAGCAACGCACCCAGCTGGTCCCGCTGGCTCGCCGCGCAGTCGCCAACAGGGCCCTCACCTCCCAGGCGGCCGCCGCGGTCGACCCGGTGTTCCGCCGGTGGTGGGACGAGGGCCTGCGGGACCGGCTGCCCCGGACCACCGCCTGGCTGGCCGCCGAGTCCGCGGCGCTGCAGGACGCGCTGGGCTGACCCGGGCTCAGGCCGGGGCGACCACCGCGCGGTCCACGATCTCCGCGACCGCCGTCCCGGCGGGCAGCGTGCCCAGCACCGAGCCCCAGTCGCCGCCCAGGCGGGTGGCGCAGAACGCGTCGGCGACGGAGCCGGGGGCGTGCTGCAGCAGCAGCGAGCCCTGCAGGCACTGGGCCAGCAGGCCGGCGATCCGGCGGGCGCGCACCTCCATCTGCTCGTGGTCGGCGAGCTCGGCGTGCAACCGGGCGACCGCGGCGTCGTACCGGTCGTCCGCGCCGACGGCGGCCTCCACCTCGGCCAGCACCGCGGCGGCGGACTCCGAGCGGCGGTCCATCGCGCGCAGCACGTCCAGCGCGATGACGTTGCCCGAGCCCTCCCAGATCGAGTTCAGCGGCGCCTGCCGGTACAGCCGCGGCATCAGCGACTCCTCCACGTAGCCGTTGCCACCCAGCACCTCCAGGGCCTCCGCGACGACGCCGGGGGTGCGCTTGCAGACGAAGAACTTCGCCGCCGCCCCGGCCAGCCGCAGGAAGTCGGTCTCCCCGGCGTCCTGCGCAGCAGCCAGCCGGACCGCCAGCGCCGTCGCGGCCTCGCTCTCCACCGCCAGGTCGGCCAGCACGTTCTGCATCAGCGGCTGGTCCACCAGCCGGGCACCGAACGCCGACCGGTGCCGGGCGTGGTGCAGCGCCTGGGTCAGCGACGCCCGCACCGTGGCCGCCGAGCCGAGCACGCAGTCCAACCGGGTCGTGTTGACCATCTCCAGGATCGCCGGCACCCCCCGACCGGGCTCCCCCAGCAGCCAGCCGGTCGTGCCGGCGAACTCGACCTCGCTGCTGGCGTTGGACCGGTCGCCCAGCTTGTCCTTGAGCCGCTGCAGCCGGAACACGTTGCGGTCGCCGTCGGGCAGCATCCGCGGCACCAGGAAGCAGGACACGCCCTCCTCCAGCTGCCCGAGCACCAGGAAGACGTCGCTCATCGGCGCCGAGGTGAACCACTTGTGCCCGGTCAGGGAGTAGGTGCCGTCGCTGTTGGCGACCGCGCGGGTGGTGTTGACCCGGACGTCGGAGCCGCCTTGCTTCTCCGTCATCCCCATCCCGGCCACCAGGCCCGCCTTCAGCCGGGGGTCGACCAGCCCGGGCTCGTAGGCGGTGCTGGTCAGCCCCGCCTCGAACACCGCGGCCAGCTCGGGCGCCCGCCGCACCGCGGGGACGGCGGCGTACGTCATCGTCACCGGGCAGCCGTGCCCCATGTCGACCTGGGTCCAGCCCAGGTAGCCCACCGCGCGGCGCACGTGGGCGTGCGGGTCCGGGTGCTCGGCGTCCGACGCCAACGCCCACGGCGCCCCGGCCAGGCCGTGCTCGACCGCGGTGCGCATCAGCTCGTGCCAGGCCGGGTGGAACTCGACCTCGTCGACCCGGTGGCCGGTGCGGTCGTGGGTGCGCAGCCGCGGCGGGTTCTCGTTCGCCAGCCGACCCCACTCCTGGGCCTGCTCGCTGCCCGCGACCGTCCCCAGGTCCTCCAGCGAGTCCAGGGTCAGCGCGTCGGCGTGCCGCAGGCACGCCTCGACCAGCACGGTGTCCCCGGCGATGGGGTCGTGCCCGACCAGTGGCGGCACCTGGTTGGTGACCTCGTGCGTGTCCGCGGGGGCGCTGCTCATGCCCTGCACCGTACGGAGCGTCGCCCGCTCAACCCCGACGGCGCAGGGCCCGGCGGGCCGGTCGTGTCGCGGTCGACACCGTGCTGGCCACCAGGTGCAGCCGCATCGCCGGGGCCGCACCGGTGAAGGAGCGGGCCATCGCCGCCGCCACCGCACCGGGCCCGGACTCGGTCGACAGGTAGGCGGCCCAGGCGTCCTCGGGCAGGGCGAAGAAGCCGGCGAAGAAGTCGTCGGTGGCCCCGGCGTCCAACGGCAGCAACGCCTCCCGGCCCGCCGCCAGCAGGGCCGCGGTCGCCCGCCGCCGGGGCGTCCGGACGGCGCGCCGCACGGCGTCCAGCCCGCCGGAGGCCAGCGCCGCAGCCACCACCGGCGCCAGCGCCAGGGACGACGCCACGCTGTAGCCCGTCGCCGGGTGCACCATCCCGGCGGCCGCACCCACCGGCACCGCGTCGGAGTGCGACCGGGCCGGGGCGTCCAGCGCGATCGCCACCCGCTCCGGCTCCCCCACCACCCGCAGCCCCGCCCGGTCGAGCACCCGGTGCAGTGCCAGACGCAGCCGCTCCAGCGACACCGGGGGCCGGGCGGCCAGCGAGGTGGCCTCCAGCAGCGTGGTGCCGTCCTCCCGGGGCAGCCCGTAGAGGAACAGCGGCACGCGCTCGTCGTCGCCACGCAGAGCCGACCAGTCCATCAGCAGCGCCGTCCCCGCGGGCACCAGCTCCTCGGCGGGACCCGCGACCAGCTCCCCCCACGCGCGCTGCTGGGCGGTGCCGGGCAGCGAGCCGCGGGCGTCGACCACCACCCGAGCGGTCAGCCGTCGGCCGTCGGCGAGCCAGACCGTGGCCGGGTCGCCGTCGGCGTCCACGCCCCGGGCGCTGCCGGTCTCCCGGACCACGCCCAGCTCCTCGGCCCGGCGGGTCAGCTCGGCGTGCAGCACGCCCTCCCGCAGCCGGGCGTAGCACCGGCCCAGTCGCTGCTCGCCGGCCCGCCGGGTGCGCACGACCGTCGCGTCGTACACCCGGGCCGCGTCCCCGGGGACGACGCCCAACCGGTCCAGTGCGGGCTCCAGCTCATCGGCCCAGGCGCCGTAGGTCGGCGTCCACGGTCGGGACGACGGCGCCAGCACCGTCGTGGTCAGCCCGCGCGCAGCGCAGGCGACGGCGGTGGCCAGGCCGGCAGGACCGGCCCCCAGCACCAGGACGTCGGGCGGGTTCAGCTGCGGACCAGCTTCTGCAGCGCCAGCTGGGCCAGCGGCAGGTAGCCCACGATCAGCGGGGCGGGGCCGCTGGCCTGCAGGCCGGTCGTCGTCCCACCGCCGGGGCCGGGGCGGACCCAGTGCACCAGCGTCATCGACGACGGGCCGACGCGGACGGTCCACACCCACTCGCGGGCCGCCTCGTCGACCGAGTCGACGACGAAGGGCACGGCCACACCCAGCGGCCCGTGCACCCGGCCGGTCACCCCGGGGGCGATCTGGTCGGCGGTGGCGTCCACGGAGCGGATCTGCGGGGACCACTCCGACCAGCGGGCGGGCAGCAGGTACCGCGACCAGGCCTCGTCGGGGTCCACGGTGCCGGTCGCGTGGGTGCTCAGCGTCGTCATGACCGGTGGTGTGCCCGGGTCGGTTCCACGTGGAACGCGGTCATGCCGGCGGACCGCCGAGCAGGAGCGAGCGCAGCACCTGCATGCCCACGGTGACCGTGCGGGTGCGGAAGGCGGCGCGGTCCCCGGGCACGACCAGCGAGCGGGAGGCGACGCCGTCCGGGCCGACCGCGACGAGGTGGACGGTGCCGACGGGCTTGTCCGCCGTCCCACCACCGGGGCCGGCGATGCCGGTGACGCCGATGCCGACGTCGGCACCGAACCGGGAGCGGGCACCCTCGGCGAGGGCGCGGGCCACCTCGGGGCTGACCGCACCGTGCGCCTCCAGCAGCGCCACCGGGACGTCGAGCAGCTGCTCCTTCGCGGTGTTCGCGTAGGCGACCACCCCGCCGAGCACGGCTGACGAGGCGCCGGGACGGCCGGTGAGCCGGGCGGCGAGCAGGCCGCCGGTGCAGGACTCGGCGGTGGCGACGGTCCAGCCGTGGTCGGCCAGCGCGCGGGTGACCAGGGTGTCGACGTCCTCGCCCTCGCTGAACAGCGTGCCGCCGAAGTCACCGCGGACGGCGTCCACCAGCCGGGCGTAGGCGTCGGCGGCGTCGGGGGCGTAGCGGGTGACGATCTCCAGCTCGCCGTCCCGCAGGCACGTGGTGACCTCCAGGCCGGTGAGCTGGTCGTCGATCCGGCGCAGGGTGGCGGCCAGCTCGGACTCCGGGGTGCCCCACAGCCGCAGGGTGTCCTGGCGGAGCTCGGTGGCCCGGGCCAGCACGGCGCGGACCGGCTCGGCCGCCAGGGCGGCGGGCCACATGGCCTGCAGCTCCGGCGGCGGGCCGGGCAGCACGACCACCGGCGGGCCGTCGCCCTCGGCGGGAGGGACGACGAGACCGGGCGCCGTGCCGACCGGTTCGAGCACCAGTGCTCCGTGGGGCACCTGCGCCTGCTTGCGGGTGCCGGCCAGCGTCGCCTCCGGGTCGACCCGCCAGCCGCGGCGGGCCATCAGCCGGTCGACGATGGCGCCGATCCGGTCGGCCAGGGCCTCGTCGACCGCGCTGGGCCGGCCCTGGGTGTCGCCCACGACCTGGGCGGTGAGGTCGTCGGCGGTCGGACCGAGCCCCCCGGAGGTGAAGACGAGGTCGTTGGAGGCGGCCAGGAACCGCAGCGCGGAGGCCAGGTCCTCGGGCCGGTCGCCGACCACCACCACCTGGCCGACGTCGACGCCCAGGGTGCGCAGCTGCTCGGCCAGCCAGGGGCCGTTGCGGTCGGTCACCCGCCCGGTGAGCACCTCGGTGCCGGTGACCACGATGCCCGCGCGCGCTCCCACGTCGGCGACCCTAGGCGGGTGCACGGGGTCCCGCCCGGTCGCGCGGGCCGGCCGGTGTGGTCCTGCGGTCGGGTGGCGGTCGGGGTGCCCGGCGGGCCACGGCAGGCCGGGGCTCGGGCGACCCACCCCGGCGGGTCCCCCGTGGACACCGGCGCCCGGACCGGGTCGTCGGCCACCGTATCGGCGGGCTGGTGGGGGCCGGTGTCCCAG
>NZ_CEEDOS010000026.1:0-63599 GCF_979256525.1 Klenkia sp. AC732
CGCCGGCCTGCTCGCCCTCCTGCTCGGCGCCGCCCTCACCCTCGGCACCCGCCGCCGGGTGACCCACCAGTAAGACCCCCACAGGGCACCCGTGGCCCGGCCGTCCCACCCAGGGACGACCGGGCCACCGGTGTGCCCGACGCAGAACAGCTCGATGTCACATCGGGCGGCGTCCAGCAGTCGAGACCCGGCTCGATGTCACATCGGGCGGTGCCCGACAGCCACTTCCCAGCTCGATGTCACATCGGGCGGTACCCGGCAGCCGCGCCCCAACCCACCGCTCACCCGGCGATGCCCGACAGCCGGGACCTCGTCCGATGTCACGTCGAGCGGTGACGAGCTGGCACGACCCAGCTCGATGTCACATCGGGCAGCACCCGACAGCCACGACCCAGCCCGATGTCACACCCAGCGGCGCCCGGCGACCACCAGCCAGCTCGCGGTCAGTCAGGCGGGCAACGCTCAAGGCAGGGAGAGGCACAGCGCGTCGGGGTCGTCGGCGCAGAGCTGGCCCTGCTGAGGCGGGGAGAGCCGGAAGGGCTCGTCGTCCCGGCTGTGCACCCGGAGCTGGTCGATGCGGACGTCGAGGGTGGAGAACGCCTCGGGCCGCCCCTCCGGGTGCGTGGCGTCGACGGCGTCCTGCAGCACCAGGTAGGCGACCACCTCCCCGCCGGAGGAGCCGTGCCACCAGAAGGTGTCGGTGAGCTGGAGCGGCGGGTCGTCCTGGCAGTAGGGCTCCGCGGCGCCGTCGAAGAAGACACCGATCGGCCCGATGTCGGTGGGGGTCTCCGCCGTCGGCTCGACGGTCAGGTGCCCGGCCAGCTCGTCCCGGTCGAAGTCGATGGTGACGGCGACGTACTGGAGCGTCGTGGAGTCCAGGTCGCAGTCCTCGGTGAACCCCTCCAGAGGAGGGACCAGCCCGGTCTGGGTGGGTCGCCGGACGACGGACAGGTGGTCGGACTGCCGGCCGTCCGCGGTGGCGATGTCCACCCCGGCCAGCGTCACCGGGCCGAGGGGCGCCACGGGCTCCGCCGGCGACGTCGGGGTGGGCGTGGCCGCCGACGCCTCGGCGGCGCGGGACGCCGCGGCCGCCTGCGGGTCGGCCAGCGCCGAGGCGAAGCCGCAGCCCGACGTCAGGACCCCGACCAGTCCCAGCGCACCCAGGGACCGCAGCGCCGCACCCCGCACGTGACCCCCCGTGACCCGTTCCGAGCCTGGAGGGTGCCACGTCGGGGGACGGCGGGGAAGCAGGTCAGCGCGTCAGGTGCGGCTGGGACTGCTGAGCGGTGCTGACCAGCGCCTGGTCCGGACGGATCCGGGACACCTCGACCGACTGGGCCGGCAGCAGGGCTGCCAGCAGCCAGTCGGTGCCGACGCGGACCCGGTTGTTCATCGAGGGCAGCGCGTACAGGTGGTATCCGCGGGCGACCAGCTTGGCGAGCGGCCCGTGCAGCTTGATCCCCAGCGGCTTGGCGACGGCGTCCCGACCGCCCAGGTCGGCGACCAGACCCAGGTCGCGGTGCTTGTAGGGCTTGGCCCGGCCGAAGCCGAGGCTGGCCGCGACGTTGCGGCCCAGGGCGGTGCCCTGACGCTGGGCGTGCTGCGCGGTGGGCGGGGTGACCGGCTGCGGCTGGCCGGTGCCGGCCGGCGACCAGTCCGGGCTGGCCAGGTCGGGGACGGCGGCGGCGTCCCCACCGGCGAAGACGCCGTCGGCTCCGGGGACGGCGAGGTCGGCGTCGACGACGAGCCGGCCCTTCTGCAGCGGCAGGTCCAGCGCCCCGACCAGCGGGCTCGCGGCGACGCCGGCACCCCAGATCAGTGTGCGGCTGGGGATCGTGGACCCGTCGGTCAGCAGGGTCTCGCCCTCGCGGGCCTCCTTGACGGTGACACCGAGCCGGACGTCGATGCCACGGCGGTGCAGCGCGTCCATCGCTACCTTGCCCAGGTCCGGGCCGAGCTCGGGCAGCACCGACTCGGCCAGGTCGATGAGCACCCACTGGATGTCCTGCGGGCGGACCCGGGCCCAGCGGGAGGCGATGGTGCCCAGCCAGTACTGCAGCTGGGCGACGATCTCGGTGCCGGTGTACCCGGCGCCCACGGCCACGACGGTGAGCCGCTCGCGGCGTTCGGCGTCGTGCTCGGGGCCCTCCGGGAGCGCGTCGGCCCGGTCGAGCTGGCGGAGCAGGTGGTCGCGGAGGAACTGGGCCTCGACGAGGGTCTTCACCCCGTGGGCGAGCTCGGCCACCCCGGGGATGTCGAACTGGCGGGTGACCGACCCGGGCACCAGGACCAGCCGGTCGTAGGGCTGGGTGAGGGTGCCGTCGGTGGCCCCGCCGTCGTCGGTGGTGCGCACGGTGACGGTCTTGGCCTGCGCGTCGATGTCGGTGACGCTGCCCAGCACGACCCGGGTGCGGCGCAGCTGCTGGCGCAGCGAGACCGCGATGTGCCGGGGCTCGACGACGCCGGCGCTGACGTCGGGCAGCAGCGGGCTGTAGAGCAGGTAGTCGCTGGGGTTGACCAGGACGAGCTCCGCGGCGTCGGGCGGGAGCGTCTTCTCCACCTTCCGGAGGGCGTGGAAGCCCGCGAACCCCCCGCCGACGACGACGACCACCGGGCGGGACTGGCTCATGACGTGCTCCTCGACAGCGGGTGCGGGTGGGGCGCCGCGGCACTGCGACACCCTCCTCCTGCCCCGCCCCGTCTCGGGTCAACCCGTCTGCTGGGTCACCCCACCTCGGTGACCTCGTAGGTGTGCCCGGCGGCGCGCAGTCGCTCGACCAGGACGGGACCCAGCGCGGTGGCCGGGGTGAGGGACCCGGCGCGCTCGGGCAACCGGTCGGCGTCCAGGGCGAGCGCCAGGGCGGTCTGGCCGAGCATCACCGCGGTGGCCGCGTAGCCGGGGTCCCCCGGGCCGGAGGCGACCGACCGGTAGCGGCGTCCGGACTCGGTGGCGCCGGTGGTGACCATCCGGAAGAACCCGTTGCGCCGGGTCTCCTCGCTCGGGCCGGAGCCCGGGGCGGGCAGCACCCGGTCCAGCAGGGACGCCGTCGGGCCGAAGGCCATCGCCGACACCGCGGCCAGCAGCCCACCGGTGACCACGCCCGCGGCGACCGCTCCTGGGACGCCGCGGCCGGTGGCCATGACCTCGCCGTAGGAGAGGCCGCGGCCGTAGGACCAGTCCTGCAGCGCGTTGCTGCGTCGGACGACGCGGGTGTTGAACGGTGCCATCACGAACGCCGCCGACCACCGGCCGTCGGCCGCGCGGGAGGGCTTGGCGCCGTCTCGCGGCTGACGGGTGGCGGGCTCGGCGTCCCGGTCGGGGCTGAGCGCGAAGGGGTCCCCGACGACGCGCCGCAGCGACGGGTCCGCCGCGATCGCCGCGACCTGGGTGCGCAGCGAGTCGACGGTGCCGCCGGAGAAACCGCCCTTCGCCGTCGCCACGGTCTGCACGTCGGTGAGGCCACCGGTGCCGTCGGCCGCGGCCCGGGCGGCGAGCTCGGCGACGGCGAGGTCGGAGGGGATCGAGTCGTAGCCGCAGGCGTGCACGATGCGGGCGCCGGTCTCCCGGGCGACGGCGTCGGTGGCGGCGATGGCGTCGCGGACGAAGAGCACCTCGCCGGTGAGGTCGGCGTAGTGCGTGCCGGCGCGGGCACAGGCCTCCACCACCGGCAGGCCGTACTTGGCGTAGGGCCCGACCGTGGTGACCAGCACCGCCGTGCTGCCGGCCAGGTCGGCCAGCGAGGCGGGGTCGTCGGAGTCCGCGGTGAGCACCGGCCAGCCGCGGCCGCCCGGCGGCAGCTGCGCCCGGACGGCCTCGACGCGGGCCCGGTTGCGACCGGCCAGGGCGATCCGGGTGCCGGCGGGGGCGTGCTCGGCGAGGTGGGCGGCGACGAGCCGGCCGACGAAGCTGCTCGCGCCGTAGAGGACGACGTCGTGTGCGCGGGTCATCGCCCCATCCTCGCCCGGCGCGCGGACCGGCACCCGTCGGCACCGTCCCCTACCCGTGGTCCCCGACGCCCACCCTCCGCGTGGGTGGCGGGCGACCGGGTAGGGGTCGATCGGACGCGCGGCGCCGGTCGACGGCCCCAGCCCCGGGCAGCTCCCGACCGTGTCGAGCCGCGTCCAGCACACGAGGAGGCCCCTGATGAAGGCCGTCGTCTACCGCGGACCGCACACCGTCGCCGTCGAGGAACGACCGGACCCCACGGTCCAGTCCCCCACCGATGCGGTCGTGCGGCTCACGACCACGAACATCTGCGGCTCGGACCTGCACATGTACGAGGGCCGCACCTCCGTCGAGGAGGGCAAGGTCCTGGGGCACGAGAACACCGGCGTCGTCGAGGCCGTCGGCGACGGCGTCGACCGCATCCGGGTCGGCGACCGGGTGTCGGTGCCGTTCAACATCGCCTGCGGCACCTGTCGCAACTGCCAGACCGGGTGGACGTCGTTCTGCCTGCGTGCGAACCCCACCGAGGGCATGGACGGCGCCGCGTACGGCTACGCCAACATGGGGCCCTACGACGGCGGGCAGGCCGAGTTCCTGCGCGTGCCCTGGGCCGACGTCAACCTGCTCACCCTGCCGCCGGGCACCGAGCACGAGAACGACTTCACGATGCTGTCCGACGTGTTCCCCACCGGCTGGCACGGCGTCGAGCTGTCCGGCTTCCAGGTCGGGGACCGGGTGGCCGTCTTCGGCGGTGGGCCGGTCGGGCTGATGGCCGCACACAGCGCCGTCATCCGAGGAGCCTCGGAGGTGTTCCTGGTCGACAAGGAGCCCGACCGGCTGCGGCTGGCGGAGGGCTTCGGCGCGACGGCGGTCGACTTCTCCGCCGGTGACCCGGTGCAGCAGCTGCTGGAGGCCACCGGCGGGCGCGGGGTGGACCGCGGCGTCGAGGCCGTGGGCTACCAGGCGCACGACGGCACCGGGGAGGAGCACCCCGAGCTGGTGCTGGACAACCTCACCCAGGTCGTCCGGGCCACCGGCGGCATCGGCGTCGTCGGGGTCTACATGCCCTCCGACCCCGGCGCCAGCAGCGACCTGGCCAAGGAGGGCCGCATCCCCTGGCAGTACGGCACCTTCTTCACCAAGGGCCAGTCGATGGGCACCGGGCAGGCCCCGGTGAAGCGGTACAACCGGCAGCTGCGCGACCTGATCATCGCCGGGAAGGCCAACCCCGGGGCGATCGTCAGCCACGAGCTCCCGCTGGACCAGGCCGTCGAGGGGTACCAGCACTTCGACGCCCGGGACGAGGGCTGGACCAAGGTGCTGCTCAAGCCCTGACCGGGCCTGCCCGCAGCGGTGCCCGGGTGGACTCCCCACCCGGGCACCTCACCGGCGCAGGTCGAGCACCTGGTGGTCCCAGCCCAGTGCGGTGACGCCGACCGGCTCCCATCCCGTCCGGCGGGCCAGCTCCTCCAGTCCGGCGACCGTCCGCGGTGGGCGGCCGGTCACCGCCAGCATGGCGACGGCGTGCTCAGCCGCGGCCTCTGGACCCCCCGGGCCGGTCAAGGTGAGCACGTCCACCACGAGGGCCCGGTCGGAGCGGCAGGCGAGCACGCGGAGCAGCTCGAGCACCTCGTCGTCGGTGCGGTGCGCGGTGTCCAGGGCACTGACTGCGAGGTCCGACCGGTCGGGCGCGGTGTCCGACACCGGGAGGTCGGCGACCTCGCAGGTCAGCACCCGCACCGCCGTCGCCGAGCCGGTCAGCGCCGCCTCCGGCAGAGCCTCGCGGTCGGCAGCTGCGCGTAGCAGCACTGCGGCACCCGGGCCGCCGACGACGACGGTCGAGGCCGACGTCCAGGCCGGCAGGTCGGGCACGCCACCAGCGACGAAGGCGAACCCGCCCGCCGCGGCAGCGCGGTCGGCGTACAGCCCGGCGTCGGCGTCCAGCTGCTCAGCGGCTGCGGCTCCGTGCACCTGTGCCCACGCCGACGTCCCCGCCGGGACCCCGTCGGACAGCCGGAGGACGGCGGCCAGCACCCGGGCGTCCCAGCCGGACCCGAACAGCTCCTGGCGGAGGTGGTCGTCGTCGAGCAGCTGCGCGCCCACCGGTCCCAACGACAGCCCGCTCGGGCCGGCGACGACCACCCCGTCGACGGCGAGCTGCGCGGCCACCACCCCGAGCGCCGGGGCGTCCAGCCCGAGCCGGGAGGCCAACTCGGCGACCGGTACGGGGGTGTCGGTGAGCGTGTCGAGCAGCCCGGTCCGGACGGCGATCCGGGTGGTGGCCCACGGCAGTGGGCTCAGCAGCGTCTCGACGTCGACCGCGGTTGCGTCGGGGGTCGCCTCCACCTGGGCGTGCCAGTACCCGGTGACGTCGAGGTGGTCCCGGGGAACGTGCCGCTCCACGCGCAGCCACCGGCGCAGCGGCAGCAGCGACCGGCTCTCCCCTGCCGCCCACACGTACGGGACGCCCGGCCACCACGTCACGTCGCGGACCGCGTCGGCGAGCCGGGAGGGCGCCCGGTCCGGGGTGGTCAGCCAGGTCAGCGTGTCCCCGTCCCGGACGGCGAGCGGCTGACGGGCCGCCGGGTCCCCGACCTCGACGACCACCTGCACCGGGACGTCGAGCGGGCGCTCGTCCAGGTACCGGCCGATCGCGGGCAGCGCCGTCTCGTCCCCGGCCAGCAGCACCCAGTCGACGCCGTCGGGCATGACGAGGGAGGACTTCGGCTCGGCGAACCACAACGGGTCGCCACGGCTCGCGGTCCGCGCCCAGGCCTGGGCCGGCCCGTCGCCGTGCAGCACGAAGTCCAGGTCGAGCTCCTGGGTGAGCCGGTCGAAGCGGCGGGGCGTGTAGTCCCGGGCCTGCCGGTGCTCGGCGGTCGGCCAGTCGATGCTGCGGGCCCGCTGCACCGGCAGGACGGCGGCGATGTCGCCGTCGGCGGCGAAGACCAGCTTCACGTGGTCGTCGAAGGACTCGGTGACGAAGCCGGGCAGCTCGAGCCCCTCGTGCACGAAGGGCCCCAGCTGCTGGCCCGCGACGGTCACCCGCCGCATCCGCGGGGTGACGTCGACGGCGCGCACGACGTGGACACGCCGGAGCACCAACGGGTGGGTGCGCAACGCGTGGTGGGCCATGCCGGTCAGCCGAACTGGGCCTGCACGACGTCGAGCAGGTCCATCGTGGCGTACCAGTCGGCCCGGTTCGCCGTCGCGGGCAGGTCGTACACCGAGCCCTCCTGGAAGGCCGGCAGCGCGGCGAAGACCGGGTCGGCGGCCAGGGACTCCGCGGTGACGGTGTCGGCCTGGAAGCCGAGCACGAAGACCGTCGGAGCGGTGACGACGACGCCGACCTGCTCGCGGGACAACTCGAAGGAGTCCCCCGAGCCGTAGGTCTGGAAGTCGGGGTTGTCGGCGATGACCGGCGCGGGCTCGAGGCCCACCTCGGCCAGGGTCTGCGGCAGCTGGGCGTCCTCGGGGATCGAGTACGGGGTGCCGTCGGCGAGCATCAGCAGGTAGCCGACCGGGGTGGCCGGCAGGTCGATGGCGTCGCGGACCTCGGCGACCTTCTCGTCGTAGGCGTCCAGCAGCTCCTGCTCGGCGTCGGGGACGCCCAGGACGTCGGTGGCCAGGTGGTCCAGCTGGCCCTGCCAGGTGGTGAGGTCGGCACTGACCAGGACGGTGGGCGCGACCTGGCTGAGCTGGCCGTACACCTGCTCGGCCTGCACGGCCGGGAAGCCCTGGCCGCCCCCGATGATCAGGTCGGGCGCCTCGGCGGCGAGGGCCTCGATGTCGAAGCCGGCGTCGGTCCACGGGATCATCACGGTGCCGTCCTCGGCGGCCTCCTCGGCCCAGGCCTCGGGGAACTCGTCGGTCTGGGTGTTGAGCGGGATCGCGCCGTGCACCGGGACATCGAGGGCGTAGAGGTAGCCGGCCAGCGCGGAGTTCAGCACGACGATCCGCTGCGGATCGGCCGGGACGGTGACCTCGCCCTGGTCGGTGGTGACCACGCGCGTCTCGTCGGCGGCCGCGCTCGGGGCGGTGTCCGCGTCGGCGGAGTCGGAGGACGAGCAGCCGGCCAGCAGCAGGGCGGCGGCACCCAGGGCGGTGAGGGTCAGGGTGGGGCGGGGGCGCGGAGTGGCAGGCATGTGACCTTCTGGTTGGGCGGGCCCCAGGGGGCGGACGACCTGACGTTAGGCTGCCCTAAGTCGACGGGGGTGACGTGTCCGTCGACCAGGACGACACGTCACCGGAGGGCCTGTGCTGTTGACCGAGGTGGGCCGCCGCCGCGCCGCCGACGGGCCCGGCACCGACGACGTCGTCCGGTTCGACGGCCATCCCCCCCACCGGCACGACCGCTCTCAGCTGGTGCACCTGGTGCTGGGCCGCGCGACGCTCGACATCGCCGGAGAGCGGGTGGAGCTGGCCGAGGGTCAGGGGGTCTGGGTACCTGCCGGGGTCGAGCACGCGCTCACCCTGGAAGCCGGTGGGGTCGTGCTCGGGCCTCTGCTGTCCCCTGGTCTGGACCCGCCGTCCGGCGCTCCGCGGCGCGTGGCGGACCCGGGGGTCCGCCGGGTGCTGGTGACCCTGCTGAGCGTCGCACCCCGGGACGGCGACGAGGTGCAGGTGTTCCGCCGGGCCCTGGAGATCGCGTTGGTGGCCGCGACCGGCGAGCAGTTCTCGCTCCGGCTGCCCACCCACCCCGCGGCCCGGGCGATCGCGGCGGACGTGGTCCGGTCGCGCGGCACGCTGGCCCAGCTCGCCGACCGCGAGTTCCTGTCCGCCCGGCAGGTGCAGCGGCTCTTCCTGGACCAGACCGGGCTGTCGTTCGCGACCTGGCGGACCCGGGCCCGGCTCAACGCCGCCATCGCGCGGCTGCGCGCCGGCCGCGGGGTGCCCGCGGCGCTGGACGCCTCCGGGTTCACCACCCGGGAGGGCCTGGTGAAGGCGCTTGCCCGCGAGTGCGGGCTGCCGGCGGGTGAGGTGCTGGCGTACGTCGTGGCACCGGCCGTCACCGGGACCTGACCGGTCCCACCACGCGGCGCACGGCAGCAGCAGACCGCGGAGGTCACCGGATCCCTCGACGACCTCGGCCCGACGGACCCCGCCGATCGCACGGCCTCGTCATCCTGACCCGCGCACGACAGCGCCCCCGGTCCCGCAGTCGCGGGACCGGGGGCGCCGGTCGATCAGGAGGTCAGCTGCAGCCGCTGGTGGATCCGCAGCCCTCGCAGACGTAGCAGCTGCCGGCCGGGCGCATCTTCGTGCCGCAGGTCATGCACAGCGGCGCGTCGGTGGCAGTCCCGGTGACCAGCTCGAGCAGCTCGGCCGAGGAGTGGGCCTCCTTGATCGAGGTGGGGGCCTTGGCGGCGGGCGCCTCGACCTTGGCGACCTCGGTCGGCGCGGAGCCGCGCAGCGCCTCCAGGTCGACCTCCTCCTCCACCGAGGTGGTGGAGGCCGAGCCGTAGCCCGACACCTGCGCGGCGCGCTCCTCGGCGGTGAAGATGCCCAGGTTGGCGCGCTTCTCGACGGACAGGTGGTCCAGCGCCAGGCGACGGAAGATGTAGTCCATCACCGACTGGGCGATCCGGATGTCCGGGTCGTCGGTCATGCCGGCGGGCTCGAAGCGCATGTTGGTGAACTTGGAGATGTAGGTCTCCAGGGGCACACCGTGCTGCAGCGCCAGCGAGATGCCGATCGAGAAGGCGTCCATGACGCCGGCCAGGGTCGAGCCCTGCTTGCCCAGCTTGAGGAAGACCTCGCCCAGGCTGCCGTCCTCGTACATGCCGGCGGTCATGTAGCCCTCGGCCCCGGCGACGGAGAACGAGGTCGTGACGCTGGTCCGCTTCTTGGGCAGGCGCTTGCGCACCGGGTGGGCCATGGTCGCGGCGACCGGGGCGGCCACCTCGGCGACCTCGGCCTTGGTGCCGTCGTTCTTGCCCTTGCCCCCGGACAGCGGCTGGCCGACCTTGCAGTTGTCGCGGTAGATCGCGAGGGCCTTGATGCCGAGCTTCCAGCCCTGGAAGTAGATGTTCTCGACGTCCTCGATGGTCGCCGACTCGGGCATGTTGACCGTCTTGGAGATGGCACCGGAGATGAAGGGCTGGACCGCGGCCATCATCCGGACGTGGCCCATCGGGGAGATGGACCGCTCGCCCATCGCGCAGTCGAAGACCTCGTAGTGCTCGGGGCGCAGCGTGGGGGCGTCGACGACGTGGCCGTGCTCGGCGATGTACTCGACGATCGCCTCGACCTGCTCGTCCTGGTAGCCCAGGCTCTTCAGCGCCCGCGGGACCGTCTGGTTGACGATCTGCATGGAGCCGCCGCCGACCAGCTTCTTGAACTTGACCAGCGAGAAGTCCGGCTCGATGCCGGTCGTGTCGCAGTCCATCATGAAACCGATGGTGCCGGTGGGGGCCAGCACGGAGGCCTGTGCGTTGCGCCAGCCGTTCTCGGCACCGATCGCCAGGCAGTCCTGCCACTGGGCGGTGGCGGCCTTGAGCACGTCGGCGTCGTCGGCGCCGACGGGGCGGATCGCGTCGTTGGCGGCCGAGTGCTTGCGCATGACCCGGGCGTGCGCCGAGGCGTTGCGGGCGTAGCCCTCGTAGGCACCGACGACACCGGCCAGCTCGGCCGAGCGGCGGTAGGCGGTGCCGGTCATCAGCGAGGTGATCGCCGCGGCCAGGGTCTGGCCACCGCGGGAGTCGTAGGCGTGGCCGGTGGCCATCAGCAGCGCGCCGAGGTTGGCGTAGCCGATGCCCAGCTGGCGGTAGGCCCGGGTGGTGTCGCCGATCGGCGCCGTCGGGAAGTCGGCGAAGCAGATCGAGATGTCCATCGCGGTGATGATCAGCTCGACGGAACGGGTGAACCGCTCGGAGTCGAACGTGCCGTCGGCCCGCAGGAACTTCATGAGGTTCAGCGAGGCCAGGTTGCACGAGCTGTTGTCCAGGCTCATGTACTCCGAGCAGGGGTTGGACGCGTTGATCCGCCCGGTCTCGGGGTTGGTGTGCCAGTCGTTGATCGTGTCGTCGTACTGGATGCCCGGGTCGGCGCACTCCCACGCGGCGGTGGTGACCTTGCGGAAGAGCTCCTTGGCGTCGACGGTCTCCAGGACCGAGCCGTCGGTGCGCGAGCGCAGCCCGAACGGGGTGCCGTCCTCGACGGCGCGCATGAACTCCTCGTTCACCCGGACCGAGTTGTTGGCGTTCTGGTACTGGACGCTGGTGATGTCCCGGCCGCCCAGGTCCATGTCGTAGCCGGCGTCGCGCAGCGCGCGGATCTTGTCCTCCTCGCGCGCCTTGGTCTCGACGAACTCCTCGATGTCGGGGTGGTCGATGTCCAGCACGACCATCTTCGCCGCGCGGCGGGTGGCGCCACCGGACTTGATGGTCCCGGCGGAGGCGTCGGCCCCACGCATGAAGGACACCGGGCCCGAGGCCGTGCCACCGGAGGACAGCAGCTCCTGGGAGGAGCGGATGCGGGAGAGGTTCAGGCCGGCACCGGAGCCGCCCTTGAAGATCAGGCCCTCCTCGCGGTACCAGTTGAGGATCGAGTCCATCGTGTCGTCGACGGCGAGGATGAAGCAGGCGCTGACCTGCTGGGGGCTCGAGGTGCCCACGTTGAACCAGACGGGTGAGTTGAAGCTGAACACCTGGTGCAGCAGCATCCAGGTCAGCTCGTGCTCGAAGAGCTCGGCGTCGGACTCGGTCGTGAAGTACCCGTGCTCGCGGCCGGCCTCGGTGTAGGTGAGCACGACCCGGTCGATGAGCTGACGCAGGCTGGTCTCCCGCTGCGGGGTCCCGACGGCGCCACGGAAGTACTTCGTGGTCACGATGTTGGTGGCGTTGATCGACCACTCGGCCGGGAACTCGACGCCGCGCTGCTCGAAGTTGATCGAGCCGTCGCGCCAGTTGGTCATGACGACGTCACGACGCTCCCAGGTCACCTCGTCGTAGGGGTGGACGCCCTCGGTGGTGAAGACCCGGGCGATCTTCAGGCCCTTGCGGTCGGACGCCTTGCTCGCACGCTTGCGGCCGGACGAGATGCGGTCGGTGGTCTCGGTCAAGACTCCCCCTGGGGTCGTGTGGCGCACCGGGGCGGGGCCCCGGGCTGGTGTTCTAGCGGGTGCTGCTGACATTTCGGTGGAGCTGGCGCGCTGCGGTGCTGGTCTCGTGCGTGCAGGTGCTGGCCCGGCGACGGTGCCGGGGCGGACGTGGCGGGGAAGAGGTCCACGTCCGGCGCGGTCAGGAGCCGGGGCCTCCGGCGCCGGGCGGGGCGGCGGCCTCCGGCGACGGGCGGTCGGACGGCGTGGTGGTCCCGGCCGGGTCGTCCGTGCCGACGGCCGGGTCTGCCACGACGGGGTCCGGGACGGCCCGTGGCCGGCCCGTGCCGGGCACGAAGCTCCCGGTGGCGGCGAGCGCGTGCGCCCGCCGCATCTCGGTGATCTCCTTCTCGAAGTCCGCCGCGGAGGTGAAGGAGCGGTAGACGCTCGCGAAGCGCAGGTAGGCGACCTCGTCGAGGTCCCGCAGGGGCCGCAGGATCGCCAGGCCCACCTCGTTGCTGGGCACCTCGGCCGACCCGGTGCAGCGCACCGCGTCCTCGACCTGGGCGGCCAGCACGGCGAGCTGGTCCTCGTCGACCGGGCGGCCCTGGCAGGCCCGTCGCACACCCGCGATGACCTTGGACCGGTTGAAGGGCTCGGTCACCCCCGAGCGCTTGACGACGGCGAGGACGGCCTCCTCGACGGTGGTGAACCGCCGACCGCAGCCGGGGCAGGACCGCCGGCGACGGGTCGTCGCACCCTCGTCGGTCTCCCGGGAGTCGACGACCCGGCTGTCCGGGTTGTGGCAGAACGGGCAGCGCATCGCGGTGTCTCCTCTCGGGTCCGGGCGGGTCGGTGGGGGCGTGTCGGGCAGGTCCTCCGGCAGGTGCCGTGGCACCGTGCCCGGGCGACTCCGCGGGGCGTCTGTGGACGATCCCGGGGACATCCGGTGGACAACCCGGGGGCTTCCTGGGGACAACCCTGTGGATGGAACGACATCTGTGTAACTACTAGATGTTGTGGTGAGAGTAGCCCCGCACCCCTACTGGTGTGCAACCCCTGGTGCGCGTGTCGTCTTCCACCACTACCTGTTGTGGTCGACCCGCCCCGCCAGGCACCCCGACCCCACCTGCACCGCAGCTCGCACAGCACCTGACAGCAGCCCCCGCCGCGGCTGGCGAGAACCGTGGCGGACGTCGGCGCGTCGCGCGCCGGGGCGGTCATCAGGCGAGCCGGTGTGCCCCGGGGACCGACCCCGAGGCCCACGGCGGACGGCACGTGTGACCACCAGGAGACCGACGCCCGGAGGAAGGGCCGGGCCGGGCCGACGGGCCACAGCGCACGCCGGGGCGGGGCGAGGCGTGACGGAAAGAGGCGGGCCTGAGCGAGGCGGCCGGTGCGCGGCGGGTCGGAACGAGGCGGGACGGAGCAGCGGGGCCTGGATCGCAGCCATCCGAGCGCCCTCCTGCGGGGACCCGAGCCGGGCCGAGGACGGCGACGGGACGGACGAGCACCAGTGGCGGGGACGCGTGGAGGTGTGCTCCCAGAGGGAGGCGCAGGCCGCGAGCGTGGGGCAGCCGGGAGCACGGGAGGGCGGGCGACAGGACGTGGTGGTGACCGGGGGCCTCACCTGGCCCGGGACCCGGCTCGTGAGCAGCGCGGCCACGCCCTCGTGACAGCGTCTCCTCCAACCCCGATCGGAGCGCCGACCGGGCGGCGCGCGGGTGCCGGCCGGACTCAGGGGACGAGCAGCACCTGCCCGGGCACGAGGCCCGCACCCTCGAGGTCGTTGGCCGCCCACAGCGCGTCGACGACGCCGCGCGGGTCCTCGTCCGGGGCGATCGCGCTGGCGATCGACCACAGGGTGTCCCCCGGCTGCACCACGACGCTGCTCTCCCCCGCCAGCGCCAGCCCGGGGCCCTGCGGTCCGACGACGGCCGGACCCAGCAGGGCCGCCAGTCCGAGACCGCCCACGAGGACCAGGCCGGCGACGACCCGGCGACCACGGCGGGTCAGTCGCAGGGGTGCGACCGGTTCGTGCTCGACCGACGACCGGGACCCGCGGTCCGACCTGCGGACCGGGAAGGGCAGGACCTCGGCGAGCCGCTCACCGGTCCCGGGAGCCCCACCCGGGGCCGCCTGCTCCGGGAGCTCGACCGGCGACTCCCCGGCCGCCCGGGCCGACCCGACCGCGCGCACCCCGCCCGGGCGGTCCCCCGCGGCGAGCAGGGCGCGGCCGGCCGGGTGGTTGCCGCGGGGAGAGGGAGTGCTGCGCTGCGTGGTGGCCATCGTCATCGCTCCTGGTGGGTCGCCGACGTCGGGGGGAGGTGATCGAACGGGTGTTCGATTCGAACGTCTGTGCGATGTCTACCCGAGGGGTCCGACAAAATCGAGCGGACACGGCGTGTCCTTCGAACACCTGTTTGAACGACGGCGCCGAGGGGGTTACTGTCCGTGTCGATCACGACGGCCACCGTCGCGCCGGGCGGACCCTCACGGGAGCGCCCGGAGGACGGGTGTCCGGCCGTCGGCCAGAGAGCTGCGGGGACGCAGCCGGCGAGGAGGACACGTGGCGGTCGAGGGCACACCGGGCGACGGCGGCACGGCGACGACCAAGCGGTCGACGGCGACGCGGCGGGCCAAGGCGGCCCGCACGCCGGCCACCACCGGGGCCGCCGAGGAGGCGACCGGCGCGTCGGTGCGGGAGTTCCCCGACCGCAGCGAGGCCGGCGACGGCCTGACCCAGCGTCAGCGCCGCGTCCTGGAGGTCATCCGCGACTCGATCGAGCGTCGCGGCTACCCGCCCTCCGTGCGCGAGATCGGGGAGGCCGTGGGCCTGTCCTCGGCGTCCTCGGTGGCCCACCAGCTCTCGGTCCTGCAGAAGAAGGGCTGGCTGCGCCGGGACCCCAACCGGCCGCGCGCCCTGGACGTCCGGCTGCCCGGGGACCACCCCGACGCCGACTCCTCCCCCGCCGCGCTCGCCGGGGCGGGCGCCGGCAGCGGCGTCGACGACCCCAGCGCCCCGGTGCCGACCTACGTCCCCCTCGTCGGCCGGATCGCCGCCGGTGGCCCGGTGCTGGCCGAGCAGGCCGTGGAGGACGTCTTCCCGCTCCCCAAGGAGCTCGTCGGCGAGGGCACGCTCTTCATGCTCAAGGTCACCGGCGAGTCGATGATCGAGGCCGCCATCTGCGACGGCGACTGGGTCGTCGTCCGCCAGCAGGCCACGGCCGAGAACGGCGAGATCGTCGCTGCGATGATCGACGGTGAGGCGACCGTCAAGACCTACAAGCGGCGCGACGGCCACGTGTGGCTGATGCCGCACAACCCGGCCTTCGAGCCCATCCCGGGGGACGACGCCACGGTCCTGGGCCGTGTGGTGACCGTCCTGCGTCGCGTCTGAGGCAGCTGGAGCACCCCCACCGGCCTCGGGTCGGGCGCCTCGACCGGCGTCCGCCCCGTGGCCCAGGAGGTCAACGGCGGCGGAGCTTGCCCGTCGTCCAGACCAGCACCGCCGCGGCGACCGCTGCGATGAGCCCGGCCGTCCAGGGCGACAGGCCGGTGCTGCCGTCCTCGGTCAGGGTCTGCGCGGAGACGGCTGCCGGGCCGGTGGCTGCAGCCGGAGCGAGCGCGCCCACAGCCGGGACGACGGTCACCGCGGCCGGGAGCCCCTCGCCGGAGACCACGAGACTGCGCCCGTCGGCCGCGAACGTGACGGCTTCGCCCTGCGGGGAGTCCGGCAGCGCGACCCGGGCCGGCGGCGTCGCCAGGGCGCCTGCGACGTCGGAACCGGCCAGGGGCCAGACCAGCGCGTCGGTGTAGGTGCGCACCGCCACAGCGGCGCCGTCGGCACTGACCGCGCCGCCGGTCACCATCAGCTGCCCGGCGCGGCCCACCGGGCCGCCCGACGTGCCGGTCAGCTCCAGCGTCAGGTCCCCGACCCGCTCCAGCGCGACGGTAGTGCCGGCGTCGAGGGCCGTGGCGGGGCGGTAGACGCCACTGCTGCCCAGCACCTCCTTGGTCACCAGGTAGGGGGTGCCGTCGGGGGCGAGGAGCAGCGCCTCGGAGTCGTGCGCGCCGTCGGGGTAGGAGAGCCTGAAGACCTCCGCGGCACCGTCGGGGCGCAGCGCGATCAGCGCGACGGTCTCCCGGGTGGCCCGGTTGTCGCCGGTGTCGGCGATCCAGACGGTCCCGTCGGCGGCGAGCGCCATGTCCTCGGGGTCGTAGGGGTCCACGGCGGCCGTGCGCTCGGCGACGACCGCGCAGGCGGCGTCCAGCACGTACACGGTGACGGCGTCCCCGCCGTCGTTCATCGCCAGCGTCGTGTCACCGGAGGTGGCCAGCCCGGAGATCTCCGGCAGGCGCGCATCGGTCACCGAACACGGTGTCGTCGGCTCGCCGTAGGGCGCGACGGTCTCCTCGGCGGCGGCGGTGACGACCTCGCCGGGCGCCTGGGCCAGCCCCGGGGAGAGGAAGGACCCGGGGAGGAAGGGGCCGAGCAGGAGGCCGGCGGCCGCGAGGGTCGCCACCAGGGCCCTCGACCGGCGGACGGGGGCCTCAGACAGTCGGTCGACCGGCTCGGGCACGTACGAAGCGTGACAGGACGATTGCGTCGAGTGCGTGCACCACGCCCAGCAGGACGAGGCCCACAGCCGCCCCGACCACGGCATCGGTGACCCAGTGGAAGTCAAGGGCCACCATGGCCACACCCGTCACAACGGGACCGAAGACGCTGAGCACCCAGAGGCCACGCTGGACCGCTGCGGGGAGACCGGACTCGACCGCCTGCCACCGGGCCACGCCCCACATCAGGACGGCGTTGGCGACGTGCCCCGAGGGGTACGAGGCGCCGTCGCGGTGGAAGAAGGACCCCGGGTAGGCCGGGGCGGTGCGGCCGGTGCCGAACTTGAAGGCGTAGACCACCGCGGTCAGCAGGGCCAGCGCGACCAGCACCCGGAGCAGCGGGACGATCGTCCGCTGCCGGATGCAGGTCCACCCCACCAGCACGGCGAGGACGAGCAGGATGGTGACCCGCCCGCCGGCCTGGGTGAGGACCCACACCGGCCAGTAGAGGACCGAGTCACGCAGCCCCCAGGAGCTGACGACCTCCGAGACCTGCAGGTCCATCCGCTCCAGCGTGCCCCGCGCGAGCAGGTCGACCGTCACGAGCACGGTGACCACGACCGCCAGCCCCACCGACCACCAGGCCGGCCGGCCCACGCCGATGACCGCCGGTCCCCGGGACGGGGCAGCGGCAGGGGCGGTCGTCACCTCGCCACCGTACCGGCAGTTCCGTGACCATCCCGTGACCTCCCCGCCGCCGGGCGACGGCGGGGAGGTGCCGGGGTCAGCCGGTCGCCGTCAGGCGACCGGGGCCACGAACTCGCCCAGGGCGGCGGCGAGGGCGCCGTCGACACGGGCGTGCAACCGGGTGCCCTCGGAGGAGAAGTCCTCGCTGAGGACCTCGCCGTCGCGGTGGACCCGGGCGACCAGGTCACCCCGGTCGAAGGGCACGAGCACGTCGACGTCCACGTCGGGGTGCGGGAGCCGGGCGGCGATGACGTCGCGCAGGGCCGCCATCCCCTCCCCCGTGCGGGCCGAGACCCAGTGCGCACCGGGCAGCGCCTGACGCAGGGTGAGGACGTCGTCCTCGTCCATCGCGTCGATCTTGTTCACCACGATGAGCTCGGGCACCGAGGCCGCGTCGATCTCGGAGAGCACCACGTGCACCGCGTCGATCTGGCCCAGCGGGTCGGGGTCGGAGCCGTCGACGACGTGCACCAGCAGGTCGGCGGCGGCCACCTCCTCCAGCGTCGAGCGGAAGGCGTCGATCAACTGGTGCGGCAGGTGCCGCACGAAGCCCACGGTGTCGGTGAGCGTGTAGTCCCGGCCGTCGGGCGTCTCGGCCCGGCGGACCGTCGGGTCCAGGGTGGCGAAGAGCGCGTCCTGGACCAGGACACCGGCGTCGGTGAGCTGGTTGAGCAGGCTCGACTTCCCGGCGTTGGTGTACCCGGCGATCGCGACCGAGGGGGTCTGGTTGCGGTCCCGGCTGTTGCGCTGCGTGGTCCGGGCGGTCGCCATGCCGGCGATCTCCCGGCGCAGCTTGCTCACCCGGGCCCGGATCCGCCGCCGGTCGGTCTCGATCTTGGTCTCACCGGGACCACGGGTGCCGATGCCGCCACCGCCGGCGACACGACCACCGGCCTGCCGGGACAACGACTCACCCCACCCGCGCAGCCGCGGCAGCATGTACTGCATCTGGGCGAGCTCGACCTGGGCCTTGCCCTCCCGGCTGGAGGCGTGCTGGGCGAAGATGTCCAGGATCAGCGCGGTCCGGTCGACCACCTTGACCTTGAGGATCTTCTCCAGCTGGTTGAGCTGACCGGGGGTCAGCTCGCCGTCGCAGATCACCGTGTCGGCGCCGGTCGCGGCCACGATCTCGCGGATCTCCGCGGCCTTGCCCGAGCCCACGTAGGTGCCGGCGTCGGGCTTGTCCCGGCGCTGGCTGACCGCCTCGAGCACCTCGGAGCCCGCCGTCTGGGCCAGGGCGGCCAGCTCGGCGAGCGACCGGTCGGCGTCGGCGGCCGTCCCCTCGGTCCAGACCCCGACCAGCACGACGCGCTCCAGGCGCAGCTGGCGGTACTCGACCTCGGTGACGTCGGCGAGCTCGGTGGACAGCCCGGCGACGCGACGCAGGGCCCCGCGCTCCTCGAGCGCGTAGGAGCCGGTCGTCTCGTCGGGGGTGTCCCACTGCCCGCGCGGGGCGGGCCGGGTCTGGGTCGGGAGCGCCGTCACGGCTGCCTTGTCGGCGCGTGCGGCGGCGTCCTCGAGGATGGCCCGGTTCTGTGCTGTCGTCATCGTCTCCCAGCGTGTCACGCCCCGGCCTCCGGGGCACCTGACTTCCTGCTGGTGACAACGCCGGGGAGCTCCCAGGTCATCCCACGGGGTGCATCTCGCGCCCGTACAGCGGGTGCCCGGAGCCCAGGGGACCCCGTTGACCGTGGCCGGACCGGCGCAGCAGGCTGCCCCCGTGACCGCCCCCCGCAGCCTCTGGCGGCACCGCGACTTCCGGCAGCTGTGGGTCGCCGAGACCGCCAGCCACGTCGGCACCCAGGTCGTCGGCGTCGCCCTCCCGGTGGTCGCCGTCGCGGTGCTCGGGGCCAGCCCGCTGGAGATGGGCGTGCTGACGGCGCTGGAGACGGCGGCGTTCCTGCTCATCGCGCTCCCGGCCGGTGCGTGGGTGGACCGGTGGCGCCGGCAACGGGTGCTGGTGCGGGCCGACGTCGTCCGGGCGCTGGCGCTGCTGACCCTCCCGGTCGCGTACCTGCTGGACGCGCTGACCCTCGGGCAGCTGTTCGTGGTGGCCGCCGTCGTCGGGACCGCCACCGTCTTCTTCGACGTCGCCTACCAGAGCTACCTGCCCTCACTGGTCGACCGCAGCCAACTCACCGACGGCAACGGGAAGCTGGAGATCAGCCGGGCCGTCGCCCAGGTCGCCGGGCCCGGGCTGGCCGGGGTCCTGCTGCGGGTGGTGGCCGCCCCGCTGCTGATCGTGGTGACGGCGGTGGGCTACCTGCTGTCGGCGGCCGCGGTCGGCCGGATCCACCACGTCGACGTCGTGCCCGCGCGCAGCTCCCGCCGCCGGCTGCGGGTCGAGGCCCGGGAGGGCCTGGCCTTCGTCGTGGGCCACCCGCTGCTGCGCCGGATCGTGGCGTGCACCGGCACCGGCAACCTCTTCGGGGCGATCACCGGCACGCTGCTGGCGATCTACGTCCTGCGGACGCTGGGGCTCTCGGAGTCCACCCTCGGTCTGGTGTTGTCCGCCGGTGCCGCCGGCGGCCTGCTCGGCGCCGGCACGGCGGCGCCGTTCGCCCGGTGGGTCGGGGACGGCCGGACCATCCCGCTGTCCGCGGTGGCCTTCGGGCTCGCCGCCTCCCTCACCCCGCTCGCGTCGCTGGCCGAGGGCACCGTCCGGCTGGCCCTGCTCGTGGGCGGCAGCATCGCCGGCAGCTGGGCGGTGGTGGTCTACAACGTCGTGCAGGTCAGCTTCCGGCAGCGGCTGTGCCCACCGGGCCTGCTGGGCCGGATGAACGCCTCGGTCCGGTTCCTGGTCTTCGGCACCATGCCGGTCGGCGGGCTGCTGGGCGGGGTGCTGGGGACGGCGGTCGGCGTCGTCCCGGCGCTGTGGGTGGCCGTCGCCGGCCAGCTGCTGGCCGCCCTGCCGGTGCTGCTGAGCCCGCTGGCGGGCATGCGCGACCTGCCCGACGAGTGGGACGCCGGGCCGGTGCAGGAGTCGTCCGCGGCGTCACCGGGTAGCCCCCCGGCATGACCGACGAGACCACCGAGGACACCACCCCGGACACCACACCCGGCACCGACGACGACCCGGGCCGCGACCCGGCGGGCCTGGACCCGCCGCGCGACCTGTTCTCCGCCGCGGGCACGCTGCCCGAGCACGGCAGCTACGACCCGGGCAGCAGCCAGCGCCGTCCCGCGCAGAGCCCGCCCCCCGGGGACGACGCCGACCGGGCCGGCGACAAGCCCCCCGCGGACGGCGCGGACGCGGTCTAGGCCCCCAGCCACTCCGCAGTCAGCGTCCCGCTGCTGACGACGACGGCCGGCCCGGACAGCACCGTGCTGTCCGGGGCGACCTCCACGGTCAGCCGGCCGCCCGGCACGTCGACGGTGACCGTGCCGGCGTCCCGGCCGCCGGCCTCCAGGGCCGCGTACGCCGCCGCGCAGGCACCGGTGCCGCACGAGCGGGTCTCCCCCACGCCCCGCTCGAAGACCCGCAGCCGGACGTGGGCGGTGGTGCCCGCCGGCCCTTCCTGCGCGTCGAGCACGTTGACCAGCTCGACGTTGACGCCCTCGGGGAACAGCGCGGCGTCGACCCGCGGCTGCACCGTCAGGTCCAGCGAGTCGACCGCCACGTCGGTCAGGCAGGCCAGGTGCGGGTTGCCCATGGAGACGCCGATCCCGGGGAACAGCCGGCCACCCAGCTGGGCCTCACCGCGGCCGAAGGGGCGCGCCGCACCCATCTCCACCCGGTAGCCCGACTCCCCCAGCCCGACCCGGCGCGGCCCGCCGCGGGTGCCCACGAGCACCCCGGCCAGGGCCTCCGCGCGGGACAGCAGCCCCTCGGTGAGCAGGACGTGCAGGTAGACCCGGATGCCGTTGCCGCACATCTCGGCGTGCGAGCCGTCGGCGTTGCGGTGGTCCATGAACCAGGTGCAGTCACCGAGGGCGTCCCCCAGGACGGCGGCGGCGTCGGGCACGTGCTCGCTGCGGACGACCCGGAGCGCGCCGTCGGCACCCAGCCCACCCTGCCGGTCGCACAGCCGGCGGACCAGCGCGCCGTCCAGCCGGCTCTCGGGCCAGACGTCACCGTCGGGGTCGGGGAGCACGACGAAGTCGTTCTCGGTGCCGTGCCCCTTGAGCACCCGCGGTCCAGTCACGCCCCGATCGTAGAGAGCGCCCGGGACAGCAGGTCCGGGTCGCCGGCGTCCAGCCACGTCGTGGCGGCGTCGCGGCGGAACCAGGACCGTTGCCGGCGGACGAAGCGCCGGGTGGTGCGCACCGTCTCCTCCCGGGCCGCCTCGGGGGTCAGCTCGCCGTCCAGCTGGCGGAGCACCTGCGCGTAGCCCAGCGCCCGGGACGCCGTCGGCCCCTCCCGGAGGCCGTCGGCCGCCAGCGCCGTCACCTCCTCGACCAGACCGGCGTCCCACATCCGGTCCACCCGCACCGCGACCCGCTCGTCGAGCTCGGCAGGCTCCCGGTCCAGGCCGATCGTGACCGCCGGGTAGTGCGGGCGCGGCTGGGGCATCGAGGCGGTGAAGGGGCGCCCGGTGATCTCGACGACCTCGAGGGCCCGCACCAGCCGGCGTCCGTTGCTGGGCAGGACGGCGGCCGCCGCGGCCGGGTCGACCTGCGCCAGCCGGGCGTGCAGCACGCCCGACCCGACGTCGGCCAGCTCGGCCTCCAGCCGCGCGCGGACGGCCGGGTCGGTGCCGGGGAAGTCCAGCTCGTCGAGGACCGCCCGCACGTACAGGCCGGACCCGCCGACCAGCAGCGGCACGGTCCCCGCGGTGCGGAGCCGGTCGATCTCGGCCCGGGCGCGGTCCCGGTACTCGGCCACGCTGGCGGGCTCCCGGACGTGCCACAGGTCCATCAGGTGGTGCGGCACGCCGTCCCGTTCGGCCGGGGTCGGCTTGGCGGTGCCGACGTCCATGCCGCGGTAGAGCTGCATCGAGTCGGCGTTGACGACCTCACCACCCAGCCGGTGCGCCAGCGCCACCGCCAGGGCGGTCTTGCCCGTGGCGGTCGGCCCGACGACGGCGACGACCGGCGGCCCGCTCACCCCTCCCCCCGGGTCAGCCAGCCCGGGACGCCGTCTGGGACGTGCGCCAGCACCCAGTCGGCGACGAGGTAGCCGACGCCGTGCGGTGCGGTGGCGTGCACCAGCCGGGCCGTGGTGGGGACGCCGGCCAGCGCCGCCCCGACCGCCCGCCAGGTCGCGGTGCCCGAGGCCATCAGCCGGTCCCCCTCGACCGGGTCCAGCGCTGCCAGGGCACCGGCGTCCCCGGCGGCGAGGGCGTCGGCGACCGCGGCGTCGAAGCCCTCGGCGGCCGGGTCCAGGTGCCCGGGGGCCTTGTCGGAGCGGCGCGCGGACCCGTCGCCCATCGCCAGCAGCGCCACCGGTCCCGGCAGGTCGCGCAGCGCCGCGTCCAGGTCGTCGGGGGCCACCCCCAACCGGGTCCCGGCGTACCCGGCGCGGTCCAGCAGCCAGGCGGCGACCGTGTGGGCCAGCGGCAGCTCGCGGCCCCCGGGCCGGACCCGACCCGAGAACGGCTGGCGGCCCGTGGCGCCCCAGGGCCGCAGGTCCCCGGCGTCCCCGTCGCCGTACCGCACCCCGTTGGGGCCCTCCCCCACCACGAGGACGACGTCGGGGTCCACCCCCAGGACGGTGGCCACGACGTCGGAGCACGCGATCCGCAACCGGTCGGTCGCCGGGGTCGGTGCTCCCTCCAGCGCGGGCAGCAGCAGCGGCGGGTGCGGACAGAACGCGACCGCCACGGGGCGGGAGGACGTGGCGTCGGGACTCACGGGGGGAGTGTCGCCGATCGCACGTGGGAGACTCGGGGTGTGTCGAGCACGGAGAACACCGCAGACGGAGCGCAGCAGCCGAACGAGGAGTCGACGACCGGGGTGACGCCGGCGTCCGAGGCGACCCCGGGCGGGTCCGAGGCGGTGACCCCCGAGGCCGGCACCCCGTCCGCGGACGCCCCCGCGGACGCCGCGGTGGCCGACCCGACGAGCGACGCCCCGCCCTCCACCGAGGCCCCCACCGAGGCCTCCACCGGAGCCTCGTCCGAGGGCGCGACCGAGGCCCCGGCCTCGGACCCCTCGACGTGGGGCCGGGTCGACGACGACGGCACCGTCTACGTGCGCACCGCCGACGGCGGCGAGCGCGTCGTCGGGTCCTGGCAGGCCGGCGAGCCCGCCGAGGGCCTGGCCCACTACGGCCGTCGCTACGACGACCTGGCCACCGAGGTCGGCCTGCTGGAGGCCCGGCTGCGGGCGCACACCGGCAACCCCGGTGAGATCCGCACCAAGGCGCAGGCGTTGGCCGAGCAGGTGCCGACCGCCGACGTCGTCGGTGACCTCCCGGCCCTGGCCTCCCGCCTCGGCACGATCATCGACGCCGCCGAGGGCGCTGCCGCCGTGAGCCGCGCCGAGAAGGCCGCCGCCCGCGTCGAGCAGATCGCCAAGAAGGAGGCCCTGGCCGCCGAGGCGGAGCAGATCGCCGCCGAGTCCAGCCAGTGGAAGGCCGCCGGCGACCGCCTGAAGGCGATCGTCGAGGAGTGGAAGACGATCAAGGGCATCGACCGGAAGACCGACGAAGCACTGTGGACGCGCTTCGCCGCCGCCCGGGACGCCTTCGGCCGCCGTCGCGGCTCGCACTTCGCCGCCCTCGACGTGCAGCGCGGGGAGTCGCGCGCTGCCAAGAGCGAGCTCATCGCCGAGGCGGAGAAGCTGTCGACCTCCACCGAGTGGGGCCCGACCAGCGCCGCGATGCGGGCGCTGATGGACCGCTGGAAGGCCGTGCCCCGCACCGGCCGGGACACCGACGACGACCTGTGGAAGAAGTTCCGGGCCGCCCAGGACGTCTTCTTCGCCGCCCGCGCGGAGTCCGACAAGGCACGCAACTCCGAGCAGAAGGGCAACCAGGAGCAGAAGGAGGCGCTGCTGGCCGAGGCCGAGAAGATCGACCCGACCCGCGACCTCCGTGGCGCCCAGGCCGCGCTGCGCAAGATCCAGGAGCGCTACGACGCGATCGGCCACGTGCCGCGCGAGGTCATGCGCTCCCTGGAGGACCGCATGCAGGCCGTCGAGGAGAAGGTGCGCGGCGCCGCCGAGGGCTCCCGCCCCCGGGCCGTGGCCGAGAACCCGATGCTGACCTCGCTGCGCGCCGCGGCGGAGAAGGCGCAGGAGCAGCTCACCAAGGCCCGCGCCGCCGGTGACGCCAAGCGGATCGCCGACGCCGAGGCCAACCTCGCCAGCCGCCAGGAGTTCCTGGCCGCCGCGGAGAAGGCCGGCTCCCGCCGCTGATCCCCCGCACTGCCCGACGAGCCCCCACCGGATGCCGGTGGGGGCTCGTCGGTCTCCGGGGTCAGGCGCAGCCGACGGCCGCCGGCAGCGGGGCCGGCACCCCGATGCCCGGCATGCCGAGCCCGACCCCCGTCGTCGTCGGGCGCACGCCGGCCTCCCCGGCGTCCCCGGCGCGGGTGCGGCGGTGCGAGAGCAGGGGGCCGTCAGCGAGCAGGAAGTGCGGCTTGCCGCCGGTCACCACCGTCTCGACGACGTCACCGGGGCGCACGCCCGGCGCCGAGGCGAAGTGCACCAGCCGGCCGTCCCGGGCCCGGCCGGACAGCCGGCCGCGGTCGGCGTCCTTGCTGCCCTCCCCCGAGGCCACCAGCAGCTCGACGGTGCGGCCGACGATGGCCTGGTTCTCGGCCCAGCTGATCTCGTCCTGGAGAGCGGTGAGGCGCATGTAGCGCTCCTGCACGACCTCCTTGGGCAGCTGGCCCTCCATGTCGGCGGCCGGCGTGCCGGGTCGCTTGGAGTACTGGAAGGTGAACGCGCTGGAGAACCGGCTGGCCGCGACGACGTCCAGGGTGCCCTGGAAGTCCGCCTCGGTCTCCCCGGGGAACCCCACGATGACGTCGGTGGTGATCGCGGCATCGGGCATCGCGGCCCGCACCCGGTCGATGATCCCCAGGTAGCGCTCGGCCCGGTAGCCGCGCCGCATCCGGCGCAGCACGTCGTCGGAGCCGGACTGCAGCGGCATGTGCAGCTGATGGCAGACCGCCGGGGTCTGCGCCATCGCCTCGATGACGTCGTCGGTGAACTCGCGCGGGTGCGGGCTGGTGAACCGGATGCGCTCCAGTCCCTCGATCCGGCCGGCGGAGCGCAGCAGGTCGGCGAAGGCGCCCCGCTCGCGGAACTCGACGCCGTAGGCGTTGACGTTCTGCCCCAGCAGGGTCACCTCGAGCACGCCCTGGTCGACCAGCGCCTGCACCTCGGCGAGCACGTCCCCGGGCCGGCGGTCGCGCTCCTTCCCGCGCAGCGCCGGCACGATGCAGAACGTGCAGGTGTTGTTGCAGCCCACGCTGATCGACACCCAGCCCGAGTGGGCACTGTCCCGCTTGGCCGGCAGGGAGCTGGGGAAGACCTCCAGGGCCTCCTTGATCTCGACCTGGGCCTCCGCGTTGTGCCGGGCACGGTCCAGCAGCGCCGGCAGCGAGCCCACGTTGTGGGTGCCGAAGACGACGTCGACCCAGGGGGCGCGGTCCACGATGGTGGCCCGGTCCTTCTGGGCCAGGCAGCCGCCCACGGCGATCTGCATGCCGGGGTGCCCGGCCTTCACCGGCCGCAGCTGACCCAGGTTGCCGTACAGCTTGTTGTCCGCGTTCTCCCGCACGGCGCACGTGTTCAGCACGACCACGTCGGCCTCGTCGCCGTCGCCGGCCGCGGTGTAGCCGGCGTCCTCCAGCAGGCCCGACAGGCGCTCGGAGTCGTGCACGTTCATCTGGCAGCCGTAGGTGCGGACCCGGTAGGTGCGGTGGCTCGGCTCGGTCTGGGTGCTCGTCATGACGACAGCGAGGGTACGGCGCCCAGCCGTGGGCGGGAGAGCGTGACCGACGCCTCGTGGTCACCGGGAACTCACGACGACGCCGCAGCTTCGTTACAGCTTCGTGATCGCCAGGGCCCGTTCCCGGAACCGGGGCCACCCTAGGGTCGGCGATCGTGACCAGCCCGACCACGACAGATCCGCTCGTCCGCCTGACCGGTGTCAACAAGTGGTTCGGCGATCTGCACGTGTTGCAGGACGTCGACCTGACCATCGACCGCGGCGAGGTCGTCGTCGTCATCGGTCCGTCCGGGTCGGGCAAGTCGACCCTGTGCCGCACGATCAACCGCCTCGAGTCCATCGAGCAGGGCGAGATCACCATCGACGGGACCCCGCTGCCCGCCGAGGGCAAGGAGCTGGCGGCGCTGCGCAGCGACGTCGGCATGGTGTTCCAGAGCTTCAACCTCTTCGCCCACAAGACGATCCTCGAGAACGTCACGCTGGGCCCGATCAAGGTCCGCAAGCAGTCCAAGGCAGCCGCCGAGAAGCGCGCCCGGGAACTGCTGGACCGGGTCGGCGTGGGCCACCAGGCCGACAAGGTGCCCGCCCAGCTCTCCGGCGGGCAGCAGCAGCGCGTGGCCATCGCCCGCGCACTGGCCATGGACCCCAAGGTGATGCTCTTCGACGAGCCCACCTCCGCCCTGGACCCCGAGATGATCAACGAGGTCCTCGAGGTCATGGTCGGGCTCGCCGCCGACGGCATGACGATGGTCGTGGTCACCCACGAGATGGGCTTCGCCCGCCGGGCCGCCAACCGGGTCGTGTTCATGGACGGCGGCCGGATCGTCGAGTCCAGCGACCCCGAGACCTTCTTCACGGCCCCCACCAGCGACCGGGCCAAGGACTTCCTGTCCAAGATCCTCAACCACTGACCCACCGCACCCCCACGAGAAGAGGACACATGCGTCTCACCAGGTACGCGGCTGCGGCCGCAGCTCTCGGCGTCGTGCTCACCGGCTGCTCCAGCGAAGCCGGCGACCAGGCCCAGGACGCGGCGGAGAACACCGTCGAGGTCCAGGAGGACGTCTCCTTCGAGGCCGGCACCACCATGGCCGAGATCAACGAGGCCGGCGTGCTCCGCGTCGGCACCAAGATCGACCAGCCCGGCTTCGGCCTGGCCAACACCGAGGGCACCCCCGAGGGCTTCGACGTCGAGATGGCGAAGATCATCGCCGCCGAGCTGGGCCTGTCCGAGGACCAGATCGAGTTCACCGAGACCGTGTCGGCGAACCGCGAGCCCTTCATCCAGAACGGCCAGGTCGACATCGTCATCGCGACGTACACGATCAACGACACCCGTAAGCAGGTCGTGGACTTCGCCGGGCCGTACTACGAGGCCGGGCAGGACATCATGGTCGCCTCGGGCAACCCCGAGGGCATCGAGGGCCCCGACGACCTCGCCGGCCTCAACGTCTGCTCGGTCGAGGGCTCGACCCCCGCGGAGAACATCCGGACGAACTACCCCGAGGCCACCCTCACGCTGTACGACGTCTACTCCAAGTGCGCCGACGACCTGCTCAACGGCAACGTCGACGCCGTGACGACGGACAACGTCATCCTCACCGGCCTCGTCGCCGGGAACCCGGACGCCTTCGAGCTCGTCGGCAACCCGTTCACCGAGGAGCCCTACGGCATCGGCCTGACCCTGGGCGACACCGAGTTCCGCGACTTCCTCAACGACACCCTCGAGCAGTCCTTCGAGGACGGTTCGTGGGAGGCCGCCTGGGACGCCACCGCCGGTGCCATCACCGGTGAGCCGGCGCCCGAGCCGCCGGCCGTCGACCGTCGACCGCTACTGATCCACCGACCGGGGCCGCCGGCGACCTGACGGGTCGTCGGCGGCCCCGGTCGCGCCACCCCCACTGACCGAGAGGAGCCCGGGTGTCGTTCCTGGCCGACAACTTCCCGCTGCTGCGGGACGCCTTCCTGACCACCCTGGCCCTGACCGTGGTCAGCGGACTGCTGGCCCTCGTGCTGGGCACCGTGCTGGTGGCCATGCGGGTGAGCCCGGTGGTGGCACTGCGGGGGCTGGCGACGTTCTACGTCGAGACCTTCCGCAACACGCCCCTCACCGTCGTCTTCTTCTTCCTGGCGTTCGGGATCGTGCAGATCGACCTGCAGTTCCCCAGCCGGTTCATCACCGCGGTCGCCGCGCTGTCGCTCTACACCGCCGCCTTCGTCTGCGAGGCGCTGCGGTCTGGCATCAACGCCGTGCCGCCCGGGCAGGCCGAGGCCGCGCGGGCACTCGGGCTGGACTTCCGGCAGAGCCTGACCACCGTGGTGCTCCCCCAGGCCTTCCGCACCGTCGTGCCGCCGCTGGGCAACGTGTGGATCGCGCTGGCGAAGAACACCTCCATCGCCGCCGGCTTCGCGGTCACCGACCTCACCGCCACGCTGCAGCGGCTGGCCAACGCCAACGCCGACCAGCTCGTGCTGGTCTTCGCCGCGGTGGTGGTCGGCTACCTGATCATCACGCTCCCCTCCGCATGGGGGATCCGTGTCCTCGAGCGTCGACTGGCGGTCCTGCGATGACCAGCGTCCTGTTCGACGTCCCCGGCCCGAAGGCCCGTCGCCGGCAGCGCCTGGGCACCGTCCTGGGCGGCGTCGTCGTGGCCGTCCTGGTGGGCCTGGTGCTCTGGCGGCTGGGCAGCAACGGCCAGCTGGACCCCTCCCGCTGGGCGGTGCTCTTCGACACCCGCACCAACGTGCCCCAGCGGCTGCTGGAGGCGCTGCTGAACACCCTGCAGGTGGCCGCCGTCGGGATGGTCGCCGCGACCGTGCTGGGCGCGTTCCTCGCCGTGGGCCGCCTGTCGGACCACGTGTGGGTGCGGGTGCCGATGACCGCGGTCATCGAGTTCTTCCGTGCGGTGCCGCTGCTGGTGCTGATCCTGTTCTGCTTCCTCTTCCTGCCCCAGGTCGGTGTCTCGATCAGTGCTTTCGGTGCGCTGGCGCTGGGCCTGACGCTCTACAACATGGCGGTGCTGGCCGAGATCATCCGGGCCGGGATCCTGTCGGTGGACCGCGGGCAGAGCGAGGCCGCCTACGGCCTGGGTCTGCGCAAGTGGCAGGTCATGACGTCGGTGCTGGTGCCCCAGGCCGTGCGCCGGATGCTGCCGGTGCTGGTGGCCCAGCTGGTGGTGCTGCTCAAGGACAGCTCGCTGGGCTTCATCGTGGGCTACCTGGAGCTGCTGCGGACCGCGCGGAGCCTGGTGGAGACGCTGAACTTCCAGTTCGGCCCGATCTACACCTTCCAGCTCTACGTGGCCGCCGGCCTGATCTACATCGTGGTCAACGTGCTGCTGTCCCAGCTGGCGAAGGCCATCGAGAAGCGGACCGACCGCAGTGCCAAGGTCGCCGCCACCACGGCCGTGGACATGACCGCCGGGACGCCGCCGGTCGCCGGGGACACCCAGCGGGTCTGACGCCACACACTCGGCCCCGGGAGCGCGCCGCTCCCGGGGCCGAGCCGTGTCCGGGGTGAGACTGGACCGGTCATGGACGACGACCCAGCAGCGCACGCCCTGCCCGCTCACGCCCCGCCCCCGCGCGCCCAGCCCACGCACGACCTGCCCGCTCACGACCTGCCCGCTCACGACCTGCCCGCTCACGCCACCGACGAGGTGGCCCTCCCGAGCCGGTCGGTCGCGGATCCCGAGCAGCTCTTCGTCAGCCGGCTACGGTCGGCGGCGCCGGGGTTCGCCTCGGCGGCGGGTGCCCAGTCCGCGGTCGTCCGCGAGGCGGTGCCGCCGGCCCGTCACCGGCGCTCGCGCTGCCGGGTGGTGCTGCGCTGGTCCGACGGCGACGAGTCCGACGTGACGTTCCTGGGCCCGGCTGCCGCTGCGCCTCCGGTCGGGGCGGCCGGTGGGACGGCCGCGCTCGCGGCGACCACGTCGGCGTTCGACGTGGCCATCCAGCAGTGGCTCACCGAGGGCCGCCCCTCCGACCCGCTGTGGCTTGTCGCGGACGAGGACTCCCCCGCCGGCACCGCTGTCGACGTCGCGGCCTGGTTGGCGCACTGATCCCGCTCCACCCCGCCGGCAGCTGATCGGCCGGACGGGGCGCAGCGCAGACGCCCTCCCGCCTGGGGCGGGGTCGGGCGTCAGCGGCCGCGGTTGCCGATGCTGCTGCGTCGCCGGGCCGCCGGACCCGACCGGGCGGCCGCGTCCTGGGTGAGGCCCTCGCCGACCTCGGTGTCGTCGTCGAGCAGCGGCGTGCCCGACCAGCGACCCAGTCGCACCGGCGTCTCGTCGACGTCCCCGGTCGGCGCGGCGGTGTCGGGCAGCTCCGGCGGGGCGTCGTCGGCGACGGCTGCGGCGTCCTCGGCCTGGCCGTCGGCTTCCAGGGCCTCCCGGACGACGATCGCCGCGAGCCCGCCGCCGTAGCCCTTGCGGGCGAGCATCCCGACGAGCCGCCGGGTGGCGGTCGCGGTGTCCAGCCGCCGCATCGAGGGCACCTTCTTGGCGACCAGTGCGCGAGCGGTGTCCCACTCGTCCTGCGGGTCCACGGCCTCCAGGGCGACCGCGGCCACCTCGGGGTCGATGCCCTTGGTCTTCAGCTCCTGGGCCAGCGCCCGCTTGGACAGCCCTCGTCCGGTCTGCCGGGAGCTGATCCAGGCCGCAGCGTAGGCGGCGTCGTCGACGAGCCCGACCTCCTGGAACCGGTCCAGGACGGCGGTGGCGGCGTCCTCGGGGACGTCGCGCTCGGCGAGCATGGTGGCCAGCTGCTGGCGGGTCTTCGCCGCACCGGTGAGTGCGGTGAGACAGAGCTGGCGGGCAGTGGCCTCGGGGTCCTCGAGCTCGGGGGCCGGTTCCCCGGCGGGTCGTCGAGGCCGGTCGAAGGAACCGGAGCGACCGCGGGCGGCGCCGGTACCGCCGGCGGCCCGCGCACGACGCCGCTCGTCGGCGGCCTCCTCCTCGGCAGCGGCCGCGGCGTCGAAGACGCGGGGGGCGTCGGGGTCCACCGGAGTGGGCTCCTCGACCTCGGCGTCGAGCTGGATGCCCCAGGTCTTCTGCCGCGACTTCTTCTTGCCACCGCTGCGGCCGAACCCGGAGGACCCGCCGTCACCGAACGAGCTGCCGCCCGAGGACCGCTTGCCGAAGCTCCCCGCGCCACTGCGCTGACCGAAGGAGCTGGAGGCGCCACCCGGTTCGGACCGGGCGAAGGAGCTGTTGCCGGAGCCGGGCTTCGGCCTCCCGAACGAGCTGTTGCCCGAGCCCCGCTTCGGGCTGCCGAGGGAGGAGCTCGTGCGACGCGGCGCGGCGGTCGGCTCCTCCTGACCGGACTCCTCCGACGTGCCCGCTGCCCCCGCGTCCACCGGGGCCGCCGGTGGACGTCCGGTGGGCTTGCGCGACCGCGTCGTCCCGCCCGCGGCCGAGCGACGCCGGGCCGGCCGCTCGGGCGCCGGGGTGTCCCCGGTGAGCTGGTCGAGGTCGACCACCCCGCCGGCGGACACCGACGGGGTCAGCGGGGCGGACAACACGTCCGCGTCGCGCTCGACCGCCCGTTCCCCGCCGCGACGAGGACGGGAGCTCGCGCTCTGGTCCTCGTCGCGGTCGGCGAACGGTGCCGGGTCCTGGCTCTCGTCGGCCCAGGGGTCCCAGCTGTCGACGTCCCGGGCGGGGTCGTGGTCCGAGGGAGCCACGGACCGACTCAGAAGTCGGCGGGAGCGGCGGCGGCCGGCGCGTCCAGCCGAGCACCGATGCCGAGCTTCTCCTTGATCTTCTTCTCGATCTCGTCGGCCAGGTCCGGGTTGTCCCGGAGGAAGCCGCGGGCGTTCTCCTTGCCCTGGCCCAGCTGGTCGCCGTCGTAGGTGTACCAAGCGCCGGACTTGCGCACGAAGCCCTGCTCGACGCCGATGTCGATGAGGCCGCCCTCACGGCTGAAGCCGGTGCCCCAGATGAGGTCCAGCTCGGCCTGCTTGAAGGGCGCGGCCACCTTGTTCTTGACGACCTTGATCCGGACCCGGCTGCCGACGGCGTCCGTGCCCGTCTTCAGGGTCTCGATGCGGCGGACGTCCAGCCGGACCGAGGAGTAGAACTTCAGCGCACGGCCACCGGTGGTGACCTCGGGCGAGCCGTAGACCACGCCCACCTTCTCGCGCAGCTGGTTGATGAAGATGCAGGTCGTGCCCGAGTTGCTCAGCGCACCGGTGATCTTGCGGAGGGCCTGGCTCATGAGGCGGGCCTGCAGACCGACGTGGCTGTCACCCATCTCGCCCTCGATCTCCGCGCGGGGCACCAGGGCCGCGACCGAGTCGATGACGATGAGGTCCAGCGCGCCGGAGCGGATCAGCATGTCCGCGATCTCCAGGGCCTGCTCACCGGTGTCGGGCTGGCTGATCAGCAGGGCGTCGGTGTCCACGCCGATGGCGCGGGCGTAGTCGGGGTCCAGCGCGTGCTCGGCGTCGATGAAGGCCACGATGCCGCCGGAGGCCTGGGCGTTGGCCACCGCGTGCAGGGCGACCGTCGTCTTGCCCGAGGCCTCGGGGCCGTAGACCTCGACCACGCGGCCGCGGGGCAGGCCGCCCACGCCCAGGGCGATGTCGAGGGCGATCGAGCCGGTCGGGATCACCTTCATGGCGACCTCGGGCGAGTCGCCCAGGCGCATGACGGAGCCCTTGCCGAACTGCTTGTCGATCTGGGCGAGGGCCATGTCGAGGGCCTTGTCGCGGTCCAGGGTTGCCATGGGGTCCACCTTCGGGTTCGTCGCGCTGGTGAGTCGTCCAGCTGCTGAGCGGGTCGGGACCGACGTTAGGGCGGGGGTCCGACAAAACCGGACGGTCGGAGGGATCTGTGGATCCACGATCGGCCTGTGGACGACAACGGTAGGACGAACACCTGTTCGAATCCAGCGACACGCCGGACGGGCGTGTCGCCCAGGGAGCGGGAGCTCAGTCCCGGGTGTCGTGCTCCGCCCGGGCGGCGTGCACCGCGGGCACGGCCGCCTCGACGAAGGTGATCAGCGCCAGCAGCCGGGGGGCCAGCTCGCGGCCGGCGTCGGTCAACCGGTACTCCACGTGCGGCGGGATGGTCGAGCGGACCTCGCGGTGCACCCAGCCGTCTCGCTCGAGGGTCTGCAGGCTCTGGGAGAGCATCTTCTCGCTCACCCCGTCGACCCGGCGGCGGAGCTCCCCGAAGCGGTGCGGCTGGTCCAGCAGTGCCGTCAGGGCCAGCAGCGACCACTTGCCGGTGACGTGCTCCAGAGCCTCGCGCGAGGTGCACCGACGCGAGAAGACGTCGGCAGCGAGCTGCTCGACGGGGTCCGCCGCGCGGTCCGGGGACGGGCGCGGGCCGGACGTGCTGACGCTCACGGCGCCCTCCTCTCGACGGGTGTGCAGATCAGTGTACGTTCTCGTCGAAAGCACTAACCGGGAGTTAGTGCACATCGAGAGGGAAGTGCCATGATCACCGTCACCGGAGCCACCGGCCAGCTCGGCCGTCTCGTCGTCACCAGCCTGCTCGAGGCCGGCACCCCGGCCGCCGAGGTCACCGCCCTCGTCCGCGACGCCGCCAGGGCCAGCGACCTGAGCGAGCTGGGCGTCGTCGTCACCGTCGCCGACTACAGCGACCGCGCCTCGCTGGACGCCGCCCTCGCCGGCACCGACCGGCTGCTGCTGGTGTCGGGCAGCGAGGTCGGTCAGCGGGTCGCCCAGCACACCAACGTCATCGAGGCTGCGAAGGCCGCCGGGGTCCAGCTGCTCGCCTACACCTCCGCCCCCCGCGCGCTCACCAGCTCCCTCGTCCTGGCCCCCGAGCACAAGGCCACCGAGGAGCTGCTGGCCGACAGCGGGCTGCCGGTCGTCGTGCTGCGCAACAACTGGTACTGGGAGAACTACGACGCCACGATCGGGCAGGCAGCGGCCACCGGCCGGCTGGCCGGCAGCACCCACGGCGGGGTCGTCTGGCCGGCGTCGCGCGCGGACTTCGCCGCAGCCGCCGTCGCCGTCCTCACCGCCCCCGAGGTCGCCCCGGCGACCATCGAGCTGGACGGGGACTCCCCCATGGCACTGGCCGACCTGGCCGCCGAGATCGGCCGGCAGACCGGCACCGGGGTCACCCACCAGGACCTGCCCACCGACGAGCACGTCGCCCTGCTGACCGGCGTCGGCCTGGACGAGGGCACCGCGGGCTTCGTGGCCGCGATCGACACCGGCATCGCCGCCGGCGAGCTGGACACCGGCGGGAAGGGCATCTCCGCCCTCACCGGCCGCCCCACCCGCACGCTGGCCGAGCACGTCGCGATCGTCCTGGGCCGCTGAGCCCTGGCGTCCCGGTGCGGGTCAGCGCACCCGCGCCGGGACGTCGAACTCCTCACAGACGGCCAACCAGACCGTCCGCACCGGGACACCGGCGTCGATGGCGCCCACCGCGCTGCGGCCACCGAGCTCGGCGAAGTGGTGGTCCCGGCTGATGCTCTCGGCCCGCAGGTCGCCGAACTGCTCCCGCATCCGTGTCCAGAACTCCTGCAGTCGCACGCCGACACGCTACCCGGGCGCCCCGGGCAGCGACGTGCGTCAGAGGCCCATGGACCGGCCGACGATCTCCTTCATGATCTCGTTCGTGCCGCCGTAGATGGACTGCACGCGGGCATCGCGCCAGGCCTTGGACACCGGGTACTCGGTCATGTACCCGTAGCCGCCGTGCAGCTGCAGGCAGCGGTCGGCGGCCTTGTTCTGCAGGTCCGTCGTCCACCACTTGGCCATCGCGGCGTCCGTGGCGGTCAGGTCACCGGCGTTGAGCTGGGTGATGCACTCGTCGACGAAGGTGCGCGCGATCGACACCTCGGTCTGCAGCTCGGCCAGGACGAACCGGCTGTTCTGGAAGCTGCCCACCGGCTTGCCGAAGGCCGTGCGGGTGGAGACGTACTCGACGGTCTGCGCGAGCACGGTCTCGGCCGCCGCCACCGCGCCGACCGCGATCGACAGCCGCTCCTGGGGCAGGTTCTCCATCAGGTGCAGGAACCCCCTGTCCTCGGTGCCCAGCAGGTTCTCCGCCGGCACCCGCACGTCCTCGAAGAACAGCTCCGCGGTGTCCTGGGCCTTGAGCCCGACCTTGTCCAGGTTGCGGCCGCGCACGAAGCCGGGCTGGTCCCGCTCGACCACCAGCAGGCTGGTGCCCCTGGACGCCGGGGCGTCGGGGTCGGTGCGGGCCACCACGATCACCAGGTCGGCGTTGATGCCGTTGGTGATGAACGTCTTGGAGCCGTTGAGCACCCAGCCCTCGCCGTCCCGCCGGGCGGTGGTCGTGATGCCCTGCAGGTCGCTGCCGGTGCCCGGCTCGGTCATCGCGATCGCGGTGATGAGCTCACCGCTGCACACCCCGGGCAGCCACCGGGCCTGCTGCTCGGGCGTGGCCAGGTCCCGCAGGTAGGGGCCGGTGACGTCGTTGTGCAGGGTGAAGCCGACGCCGCTGGCGCCGATCCGCTGCAGCTCCTCCCCGAGGACGGCGTTGTAGCGGAAGTCCCGGACCCCGCCCCCGCCGTGTTCCTCGGGCAGGTCCATCCCCAGCAGGCCCTGGGCGCCGCCGGCCGTCCAGACCTCGCGCGGCACGATGCTGTCGCGCTCCCACTGGTCGTGGAAGGGCACGACGTTCTTCTCCAGGAAGGTCCGCGCGGTGTCGCGGAAGGCATCGTGGTCGGCCTCGTACAGGTGACGGCGCATGGCCCGAGAGTGACAGACAGCGCTGACTGTTTCCAGCCCTCCACCAGGCGGTCCTGTCGTACCCCTGTGGACACTGGAGGACGTGGCACAGCAGCCGTCCGCGCTCGACCGGTTCTCCGAGCCCACCAGGGCCTGGTTCACCGGCGCCTTCGACCGCCCGACGACGGCGCAGGAGGGTGCCTGGCAGGCGATCAGCAGCGGTGAGCACGCCCTCGTCGTGGCCCCGACCGGCTCGGGCAAGACCCTGGCGGCGTTCCTGTGGTCGCTGGACCGGTTGGCCTCCACCCCACCGGCCGACGAGAAGACCCGCTGCCGCGTCCTCTACGTGTCCCCGCTCAAGGCCCTGGCCGTCGACGTGGAACGCAACCTGCGTGCCCCGCTGACCGGCATCGGCCAGGCGGCCGCCCGACTGGGCCTGCCCCGGCCGGAGATCACCGTCGGCATCAGGTCCGGGGACACCCCCGCCGACGAGCGCCGGGCCTTCGTCCGCCGCCCCACCGACATCCTGATCACCACCCCGGAGTCGCTGTTCCTGCTGCTGACCAGCCAGGCCCGGGAGGCCCTGCGCGGGGTCGAGACGGTGATCATCGACGAGGTGCACGCGGTCTGCGCCAGCAAGCGCGGGGCGCACATGGCCGTCTCGCTGGACCGGCTGGACACGCTGCTGGACAAGCCGGCGCAGCGGATCGGGCTGTCGGCAACGGTGCGGCCGATCGACGAGGTGTCGACCTTCCTGGCCGGTGGCCGGCCCGTGCAGGTCGTCGCCCCGCCGTCGACCAAGAAGTGGGACCTCTCGGTCGTCGTGCCGGTCGAGGACATGAGCCAGCTCGGCCAGCCCGCCGGCGAGCTGGAGGGCTCGGCCGCCGGGGGGCAGCCCCGGACCTCGATCTGGCCGGCGGTCGAGGAGCGGGTGCTGGACCTCATCGAGGCACACCGCTCCACCATCGTGTTCGCCAACTCGCGCCGACTGGCCGAGCGGCTCACCAGCCGGCTCAACGAGCTGGCCTACGAGCGGGCCACCGGGGAGACCGTCCCCGCCGGGGCGGACGCGGCGCAGCTGATGGCCCAGTCCGGGGGTGGCGGCGGGCTGCCGCCGGACGCCAAGCCGGTCGCCTCCGCCCACCACGGGTCGGTCTCGCGGGAGCAGCGCGCGGTGGTGGAGGAGGCGCTGAAGTCCGGGCAGCTGCCTGCCGTCGTCGCCACGTCCTCGCTGGAGCTGGGCATCGACATGGGCGCGGTGGACCTGGTCATCCAGGTCGAGTCCCCGCCGAACGTGGCCTCGGGCCTGCAGCGGGTGGGCCGGGCCGGGCACCAGGTCGGCGCGGTCAGCCGCGGGGTGCTGTTCCCCAAGTTCCGCGGCGACCTGGTGCAGTCCGCCGTCGTGGCCGAGCGGATGAAGTCCGGCGAGATCGAGTCCATCCGCTACCTGCGCAACCCCCTCGACGTGCTCGCCCAGCAGATCGTCGCCATCGTGGCGGTGCCCCCGCAGACCGGCGAGGGCGTCACGGTCGACGAGGTCGCCGGGATCCTGCGCCGCTCGGCGGCGTTCGCCTCGCTGCCGGACTCCGCCCTGCACGCGGTGCTGGACATGCTCGCCGGCCGCTACCCCTCCGACGCCTTCGCCGAGCTGCGGCCCCGGCTGACCTGGGACCGGGTCACCGACACCCTCACCCCCCGCACCGGCGCGCAGCGGCTCGCCGTCACCAGCGGCGGCACGATCCCCGACCGCGGGCTCTTCGGCGTCTTCATCGTCTCCGGTGGCGGGGAGACCGGTGGACGGCGCGTCGGTGAGCTCGACGAGGAGATGGTCTACGAGTCCCGGGTGGGCGACGTCTTCCTGCTGGGCTCCTCCTCGTGGCGGATCGAGGAGATCACCCACGACCGGGTGCTCGTCACCCCCGCGCCCGGGCAGCCCGGGAAGATGCCGTTCTGGCACGGCGACACCCTGGGCCGCCCGCTGGAGCTGGGCCGGGCGCTGGGCGCGTTCCTGCGCGAGGTCGGCGGCGCCACCCCGGCCGCCGGGCTCGAGCGGGCCCGGGCCGCCGGCCTGGACGACTGGGGCGCGGCCAACCTGCAGGCCTACCTGGCCGAGCAGAAGGCCGCCACCGGCCACCTGCCCGACGACCGCACGCTGCTGGTCGAGCGGTTCCGCGACGAGCTGGGCGACTGGCGGCTGGTGGTGCACTCCCCCTTCGGCGCCCAGGTCAACGCCCCGTGGGCCCTCGTGCTGGCCGCCCGGCTGCGGGAGCGCTACGGGGTGGACGTCGCCTCGATGCACGCCGACGACGGCATCGTGCTGCGGCTGCCCGACACCACCGGCGAGCCGCCCGAGGCCGACCTCGCGATCCTGGACCCCGACGACGTCGAGCGGGAGGTCACCGCCGAGGTCGGCAACTCGGCGCTGTTCGCCAGCCGCTTCCGGGAGTGCGCGGCCCGGGCGCTGCTGCTCCCCCGCCGCGACCCGCGCCGGCGCACCCCGCTGTGGCAGCAGCGCCAGCGCGCAGCCCAGCTGCTCAGCGTGGCCAGCGAGTTCTCCTCCTTCCCGATCACCCTGGAGGCGGTCCGGGAGGTGCTGCAGGACGTCTACGACGTGCCGGGCCTGGTCGAGCTGATGAGCGACGTGCGCTCCCGCCGGGTGCGGGTCGCCGACGTGCAGACCCAGTCCGCCTCACCCTTCGCCCAGTCGCTGCTGTTCGGCTACGTCGGTCAGTTCATCTACGAGGGCGACGCCCCGCTGGCCGAGCGGCGCGCCCAGGCACTGGCGCTGGACACCGGCCTGCTGGCCGAGCTGCTGGGCCGCTCCGAGCTGCGCGAGCTGCTCGACGGCGACGCGCTCACCGAGATCGAGGCCGAGCTGCAGCGGCTGCCCACCGACCGGCACCCCCGCGACGTCGACGCCGGCGCCGACCTGCTGCGCGTGGTCGGCGACCTGACCACCGAGGAGGCGGCCGCCCGGGGGGTCAGCCAGGAGTGGCTGGAGGAACTGGTCGTGTCCCGGCGCGCGCTGCGGGTGCGCATCGCCGGGCAGGACCGGCACATCGCGATCGAGGACGCCGGCCGGTTGCGGGACGCGCTGGGCACCGCGCTCCCGGTCGGGGTGCCCGAGGTGTTCACCGAGCCGGTCGCCGACCCCCTGGGTGACCTGGTCGGCCGGTACGCCCGGACGCACGGCCCGTTCGTGCCCGGTGAGGTCGCCGACCGGCTGGGCCTGGGCGTCGCGGTGGTGACCACGACGATCGGGCGCCTGGTCGGCACCGGCCGCATCGTCACCGGGGAGTTCCGGCCCGGTGGCGTGGGCCAGGAGTGGTGCGACGCCGAGGTGCTGCGCTCCATCCGGCGGCGCAGCCTGGCCAAGCTGCGTCAGGAGGTCGAGCCCGTCCCGATCGAGACGCTGGCCCGGTACACGCCGTCCTGGCAGTCGGTGGGCAGCCGGATGCGCGGGGTCGACGGCGTGCTGGCCGTCGTCGAGCAGCTGGCCGGCGCGCTGGTGCCCGCCTCGGCGCTGGAGTCGCTGGTGCTGCCCTCCCGGGTGCAGGGCTACCAGCCGGGGATGCTCGACGAGCTGACCAGCGCCGGTGAGGTGCTGTGGGCCGGCGCCGGCGGGCTGGCCGGCGGCGACGGCTGGATCACCCTGGTCCCGGCCGACCTGGCCTCCCTGCTGCTGCCCGAGCCGCCGCTCGGCGCCCAGGACGAGGGCGGGGTGGGCCAGCAGGTGCTGGAGGAGCTCGCCGGCGGGCAGGCGCTGTTCTTCCGCGGCCTGTCCGACCGGGTGGGTGCCACCGACGACCAGGCGTTCGCCGAGACGGTCTGGGACCTCGTGTGGGCCGGCGCGCTGACCAACGACACCCTGGCCCCGCTACGGGCCCGGTTGGCCGGCGGCGGAGCGCACAAGAAGGCCCCGGCGGCGCCCCGGCCGAGGCTGGACCGGACCCGGTACGGACGCACCCGGGTCGGCCGCCCGGCGATGCCCAGCCGGACCGGGCCGCCCATGGTCGCCGGCCGCTGGTCCCGGCTGCCGGACCTGGAGACGAACTCGACCAAGCGGAACAACGCCCGCACCGAGTCGCTGCTGGAGCGGCACGGGGTGCTCACCCGGGGCGCCGTCATGGCCGAGCAGGTGCTGGGGGGCTTCTCTGCGGTCTACCCGATCCTGCGGGCCTACGAGGAGAACGGCCGGGCCCGCCGCGGCTACTTCGTGGAGACCCTCGGAGCCGCCCAGTTCGGCACCCCGGGCTCGATCGACCGGCTGCGCAGCTTCGCCAGCCCCGACCGGAACCCGGTCCCCGCCGTCGTGCTGGCCGCGACCGACCCGGCCAACGTCTACGGCGCGGCCCTGCCGTGGCCCGAGCGGCCCGGCGCCCCGGGCGCCCCCGGTGCTGCCGACCCGGACGTCGAGGCCGTCGACCTGGGCGAGGGCACCACGAAGAAGCGGGCCCAGACCGGCCACCGCGCCGGGCGCAAGGCCGGCGCCCTGGTGGTCCTCGTGGACGGCGAGCTGACGCTCTACGTCGAGCGCGGCGGGAAGACCCTGCTGTCCTGGACCGAGGACGAGACGCGGCTCAAGGAGGCCGCGACCGCGCTGTCCAACGCGGTCGCCGCCGGCGCGCTGGGCCGGATGACGGTGCAGAAGGCCGACGGGGCCTCGGTGCACGAGTCCGGTCCGCTCACCGAGGCACTGCAGGCGGCCGGGTTCTCCGCCACCCCCCGGGGGCTGCGACTGCGCGGCTGAACCGCCGGCGCCGAGTCGACACGTCGACACCTTGACTCGGCGACTCGGCGACTCGGCGCTCCGTCTCCCCCCAGGTGCCCCGCCGGCCCCGAGGGACCCACTGCTCCCCGGCCGACCGCCCGTCACCGGGCTCGTCCGGCGACCCGTCGACTCACCGTCGGGGACGCAACCAGCGACCCAGCCGCCGGGTCAGGAAGGGCATGAACACGTACCCCAGCGAGAGCACCACCACGCAGGCGTAGAAGAGCGCCCGCAGCACGAGGGGCCAGTGGCCGACGACGGGTGCGACGAGGGACTGCAGCACCAGTTGCAGCCCGAAGACCACGGTGATCGTCAGCAGGGTCAGCCGGGTCCGGGAGGGCCCGTCGGCGCGGTCGGGGGCGGTGAAGAAGCTCTCCAGGCCGCTGACCCGGGAGTACCGCGACCGGTCCACCATGCCGCTGCACCGCGCCAGCGCCTCGTGCCGCTCCGGGGAGCGTTCCCACCCGGCCAGGGCGTCGCGGTCGTGGAACCGGTAGACCAGGTGGTACTCGGTGCTACCTGCCCCCGGGCGCAGCAGGGTGGAGCCCAGGTGACCGGGGAAGGTGCCGGCCAGCGCCATGATCTCGGCCGCCCAGCGCTCGAAGTCCTCGGCCTGGTCCGGGCGCACCAGCCGGGCCGCGGTCACCGTGACCGGCTGGGTGTCGGGCACGGGAGAGCGGCGGCGGGGCACGCCGGACAGCGTCCCCCAGCACGGACCTCCCCGGGAGGGTCTAGGAGCGTGAGGCCGGACGCAGCCAGCGGCCGGAGACCCGGGTCAGGGCCGGCATCACCACGAAGCGCAGGCCGGTGACGACGACCAGCGCCGAGGACAGCAACCGGACCGGCCACGGCCAGTCGGCCACCAGCGGCTCGAGCAGCAGGTGGAACGTCGAGGTGAGCAGGAAGACCCCGAGCACCGTCAGCAGCACGATCCGCCAGGCCGGGGCCGGCGGCGTCGCGGCGGCGAAGAAGCCCTCCAGGCCCGACACCCGGGCGAAACGCTCGTCCTGCACCAGCCCGCCGAGCCGGGCGACCATCGCGGCCCGCTCCGGCGAGCGCTCCCAGCCGGCCAGCGCATCGGCGTCGGCGAACCGGTAGACCAGGTGGTACTCGTCGCTGCCGGGTCCCGGGCGCAGTGTCGAGGACCCCAGGTGACCGGGGAAGGTGGCGGCCAGCGCCTGCACCTCGGTGGCCCACTGCTCGAAGGCCTCGCGGCGCTCGGGCCGCACGACCCGGGCCGCCGTCACGGTGACGGGCTGGGCCGCCACGGTGTTCTCACTGAATCGGGTGCGCACGAGATGCCTCAGCGCTGAGAGACCCTCATCCGTTCCCGGGTGTCGGGGGGCTCACAACCCGGGGACCATGGGGCGGTGCCCGAGGGAGACACCGTCTGGTTGGCGGCCAAGCGGATGGACGCGGTGCTGCACGGCGCCACCCTCACCCGCGGCGAGTTGCGTGTGCCCCAGCTGGCCGCGGTCGACCTGGCGGGCGCCACCGTCACCGAGGTGGTCCCCCGGGGCAAGCACATGCTCATCCGCTTCGCCGACGGCCGCACCCTGCGCACGCACTACCGGATGGACGGCAGCTGGCACCTCTACCGGCCCGGCACGCCCTGGCGCGGTGGTCCGGCGTTCAGCATCCGGGCCCTGCTGACCACCAGCGAGTGGCAGTGCGTCGGGTACCGGCTGCACGACATGACGATCGTGCCCACCGCCGACGAGGCCTCGGTCGTCGGCCACCTGGGCCCGGACGTGCTGGGCCCGGACTGGGACCTGGAGGAGGCGCTGCGCCGACTGCGCGCCCGGCCCGACGAGCAGATCGGCGTCGCCGTGCTGGACCAGCGCAACCTCGCCGGACTGGGGAACCTCTACAAGGTCGAGACGCTCTTCCTCGCCGGGGTCAACCCGTGGGCCCGGGTGGCCGACGTCCCGGACCTGCCCGGGCTCGTCGAGCGGGGTCGCGCGCTGATGCTGCTCAACCGCGACCGTCCCGAGCAGGCCACCACCGGGGACCTGCGCCGCGGCCAGGACCACTGGGTGGCCGGCCGCAAGGGCCGCCCCTGCCGCCGCTGCGGGACGACGATCCAGCTCGGCGACCAGGGCCCGGACCTGCAGGAGCGGGTCACCTGGTGGTGCCCCCGCTGCCAGGCCGGGCCACAGCCGGTGGACCCGCGGGCCCGGACCGGTCTGCCCGGCACCGAGGCCCGTCGGGCCCGGTACTGAGACGCCGACGGCCGCCGTCCCCCGGAGGGGACGACGGCCGTCGGCGCGGGCGGTACCGGTGTCAGCTGTGCGACTCCGGGCGCTCCACGGGCTGGGCGACCGGCTGCTCGGCCGGCTGGCCCTGCGGGGTGCCCTGGCCGATGGCGCCGGCCGGCTGGGTGCCACCGGTGACGGCCTGCTGGCCCGCTCCGGCACCCCCGCCCATCCCGGCGCGGATCTGCTGCAGGCGTGAGGCACCGGCGACGTCGAGGGTGGCCTTCTGCACCTCGAGCATCCGGCCCTCGACCGAGTTCTGCGCCAGCTCGGCCTGACCGAGGGCGTTGGCGTACCGACGCTCGATCTTGTCGCGGACCTCGCCCAGGTTGGGCGTGTTGCCCGGCGCGGAGAGCTCGTTGACGCTCTTGATCGAGGCGGACACCTGCTCCTGCATCTTGGCCTGCTCCAGCTGGGACAGCAGCTTGGTGCGCTCGGCCAGGATCGTCTGCAACCGCATCCGGCTCTGCTCGACGGCGCCCTTGGCCTGCTCGGCGGCCTGGAGGGCCTCGTCGTGGCTGCGCTTGAGGTCCTCGACGGACTGCTCGGCGCTGACCAGCTGGGTGGCGAAGGCCTGGGCGGCGTTCTCGTACTCGGCGGCCTTGGCGGGGTCACCGGCGGAGCGGGTCTGGTCGGCGAGGGCCAGGGCCTGCTGGGCCGAGCCCTGCAGCTGCTCGACCTCGGTGAGCTGGCGGCTGAGCCGCATCTCCAGCTGACGCTGGTTGCCCAGCACCGCCGCGGCCTGGTTGGCCAGCGACTGGTGACGCTGCTGCTCACCCTCGATCGCCTGTGCGATCTGGATCTTGGGGTCGGCACGCTCGTCGATCTGCGCGTTCGCCGACGCCGTGAGGTACTTCCAGAACTTCACGAACGGGTTGGGCATGGTTCCTCCTGGTCCGGTGCACACGTCCCGGGCGGGCCGGCGCGCGCCGCGGGCGACGACGTCGTCCTCCATCGTCCCAGCACACCGCGGCCCCGCACCACCACGGCACCCCGGAGGGTGGCGCGCCGCTAGGGTCCGGCCCATGCTGACCGTCCTCGGCGAGCTCATCGTCGACCTCATCCCGGTGCCCGGGGCCGACGCCGGGGACGAGGGCACCGCCCCGCAGTTCGTGGCCCGCCCGGGCGGCAACGCCCTCAACGTCGCCGTCGCCGCCGGGCGCCTGGGGCACCCGGTGCACCTGCTGGCCCGGTTCGGCACCGGGCCGTTGGCCGGCAACCTGCGGCGGCACGCGGAGCTCGCCGGTGTCGACGTGAGCCGGTCGGTCACCTCCGGCGACCCGGTCAGCCTGGCCGTGGTGGGTCTGGCTCCCGACGGGTCAGCCGACTACGGCTTCCACGTGCTCGGCGCCGCCGACTGGCAGTGGACCGACGACGAGGTCGCTGCCGCGTGGCCGGCCGGGAGCAACGCGCTGCACGTCGGGTCGATCTCCTCCTGGACCGCACCGGGCAGCGAGGCCGTCGCCGGGCTGGCCGAGCGCCTGCACGCCGACGGGTCCGCGCTGGTCAGCGTCGACCCCAACGTGCGCGTCTCGCTGGCCGAGGGCTTCGGCAACACCGGGGACGCCGTCCGGGCGCGGCTGGAGCGCCTGCTCGCCGTCGCCGACGTGGTCAAGGTGAGCGCCGAGGACCTGGCCTGGCTGGAGCCGGGGACCGCACAGGACGAGGCCGGCCTGGACGAGGCCGCGCAGCGGTGGGCCGAGCGTGGCCCGGCCCTGCTGGTGCTGACCGATGGCGGTGCCCCGCTGCGGGTGGCCCGGCCCGGCCGCCCCCTGCTGCGGCACACCCCGCCGACGGTGACCGTCGCCGACACCGTGGGGGCCGGGGACTCCCTCGCCGCGGGCCTGCTCACCGGTCTGCTGGAGGCCGGGGTGACCACCCGGGCCGCGCTGGACGCGGTGCCGGAGGACCTGCTGGAGCGGGTCGTCGCCGACGCGGCGCTGGTGGCGGCACTGTGCTGCACCCGGGTGGGGGCGGACCCGCCGACCCGGGCGGACCTCGACGCCGCCCGCGGGTAGGACCCGCACGCACGACGAGGGCCCCGCACCGGCAGGTGCGGGGCCTTCGTCGTGCAGCCGGTCAGGCGGCGGTGCTGCCCGACCCGCCGGTGCGCTCACCGGTCAGTCCGCCGGCCGCCTCGGCGACCTGCTCCTGCCGGTCCTCGTCGGCCATCCGGGTCAGCTCGGCCCCGGCCTGCTCGTCGCGGGTCAGGTTGACCCCGGACTCCGGGTCGAAGACGTGCACCTTGCGGCTGTCGAGCCAGAACTCGGCGTCCCGGCCCTCGCGGATCCGGCTCGAGGCGTCGATCGAGACGATCGCCTGGGTGCGCAGCTCCTCGCTGTCCAGTTCCTTGGACAGCTCCCGCAGCCGGTCCCGGATGGTGTCCGGGGCGTCGTAGGGGATGTAGGCGTACTGCTGGTCGCCCAGCCACTCGGTGACGTCGACCCGGGCGGTGAACGTGGACCCCAGGTGCTTCTTGGCGTCGTCGACGAGCGAGGCGTCCTCGAAGTACTCCGGGCGGATGCCGACCAGCAGCAGGTCGTGACCGGCGACCGCCGCCGCCCGGCGCTCGTCGAGCTCGATGGTGCCGAACGGCGTCGTCAGCGTGGACCCCTGCACCGTGGCCGGCAGGAAGTTCATCGGCGGCGAGCCGATGAACCCGGCGACGAACAGGTTGACCGGCTGCTCGTACAGCTCGCGCGGGGAGGCGACCTGCTGGATGGAGCCCTTGCGCAGCACGCAGACCCGGTCGCCCAGGGTCATGGCCTCCGTCTGGTCGTGGGTGACGTAGACGGTGGTGATGCCCAGCCGGCGCTGCAGCCGGGCGATCTCGGTGCGCATCTGCCCGCGCAGCTTGGCGTCCAGGTTGGACAGCGGCTCGTCGAAGAGGAAGGCCTCGGCCTGCCGGACGATCGCGCGGCCCATGGCCACCCGCTGGCGCTGGCCACCGGAGAGGTTGGCCGGCTTGCGCTCCAGGTGCTCGTGCAGCTCCAGGACGTCGGCGGCCTCCTTGACCAGGCGGTCCACCTTGTCGTCGGGGGTCTTGGCCAGCCGCAGCGGGAAGGCGATGTTCTCGTAGACGCTCATGTGCGGGTAGAGGGCGTAGTTCTGGAAGACCATCGACAGGTTGCGGTCCCGCGGGGCCTTGTCGTTGACCCGGTCGCCGCCGATGACCATGTCGCCGGAGGTGATGTCCTCCAGGCCCACGATCATCCGCAGCAGCGTGGACTTCCCGCAGCCGGAGGGGCCCACCAGGATCATGAACTCGCCGTCGGCGATGTCCAGGCTGATGTCGTTCACGGCGGGGAACCCGTCGCCGTACTTCTTGACGATGTTCTTCATCTGGATCGAGGCCATCGTGGACTCCTTGCGAGGTCGGGGGTCGGGCTGAGGGGTGGGCCGGTCAGCCCTTGACGGCACCGTTGGTCAGGCCGGCGACGATGCGGCGCTGGAAGACCAGCACCAGCACGACGACGGGGATCGTCACGATGACGGCGGCCGCGGCGATCGCGCCGGTGGGGTCCTCGAACTGCGAGGCCCCGGAGAACAGGCCCAGCGCAGCCGGGACCGGCCGGGAGGCGCCGGTCGAGGTCAGCGAGATGCCGTAGACGAAGTCGTTCCAGGCGATGAAGAAGGCGATGATCGCGGTGGTGAACACCCCGGGCGCCGCCAGCGGCACGATCACCTTGCGGAACGCCTGCCAGGTGGTGGCCCCGTCGACCTGGGCGGCCTGCTCCATCTCCCAGGGGATCTCGCGGAAGAACGCCGACATGGTCCAGATCGACAGCGGCAGGGTCAGCGACAGGTAGGGGATGATCAGCCCGGGCCAGGTGTCGTACAGCCCGATCTGGCGCCACAGGTTGAACAGCGGCGTGACGATCGAGATGACCGGGAAGATGGCCACCGCCAGCGCCGTCCCGAGGATGAACTTCTTGCCCGGGAAGTCCAGCCGGGCGATCGCGTAGGCCGCGAACATCGACAGCACGCAGCTGATGAAGGTCGCGATCAGGCAGATGCCGAAGCTGTTGCGCAGCGCCGGCAGGAACAGGTCGCTGGCCTCCCCGTTCAGGATCAGGCCGTAGTTCTCGGTGGAGAACACCGTCGGCAGGAACGAGCCGTTGGCCAGGTCACTGGGCGCCTTGAACGACAGCGACACGATCCACGCGATGGGCGACAGCGCGTAGAGGGCGATCGCGACGCCGGCGACGATCCACCAGCTCTTCTCCTTGGTCGACATCAGCCGTCCCCTCGTGCCTGGGCCAGGTCGACCTTGAAGCCCTTGATGAAGATGAACGCGATCAGCACCACGACGATGAACAGCAGCACCGAGACCGCCGAACCCAGCCCGATCTCCAGCCGGGAGATGGTCTGCCGGTAGGCCAGGAACGACACCGACTCGGTGTTGTTGGCCCCCGCCGTCATCACGAAGATCGAGTCGAAGACGCGGAAGGCGTCCAGCGTGCGGAACAGCAGGGCGACCATGATCGCGGCCTTCATGTTCGGCAGCGTGACCCGGCGCATCCGCTGCCACCAGGTGGCCCCGTCGACCTGGGCGGCCTCCTGCAGCACCTCGGGCACCTGGGCCAGCCCGGCCAGCAGGAGCAGCGAGATGAACGGGGTGGTCTTCCAGATCTCGGCCAGGCAGATGACGAACAGCGACGTCCCGGTGTCACCGAACCAGTCGGTGTCGGCGCCGACACCGGGGATCCAGGCGAACCAGCTGTTGACGAACCCGGTGTTGATGTCGAAGGCGAACTGCCAGGCGAACGCCGAGACCACGGTGATGACGGCGTAGGGGATGAGGATGACCGCCCGCAGGAACGGCCGGATCGCCTTCAGCGCCTTGTTCATCACCATCGCCAGGGCGAAGCCGAGCACCAGCTCGACGGCCACGGTGACCACGGTGATGAAGGCCGTCACGAGGATCGCGGTCCACCACAGCGAGTCGGTGAGGATCACCAGGTAGTTGCTCAGACCGGTGAACGAGCGGTTCTCCGGGTCGGTGAGCCGGTAGTCGAACAGCGAGTCGTAGAACGCCTGGGCGATCGGGTACGCGGTGACCAGCAGCATCACCGCCAGCGCCGGGCCGGCCAGCATCCAGCCGAGCTTGCGCTCGGCCTTGGCCCGGTCGCTCACGAACGCCTTGGGCTTGGAGACCGGCTCGGTCTTCGGCGCCGGCGGGAGCGTCGTCGTACTCACAGCAGCTGCTCCTTCCGCAGGACGGCTTCGATGAGCTCGGTCGCGTCCTGCGGCGTCTGCTCGGGGTCGATGGCGGCGGTGGGGTGGTACTCGCGCTGCAGCCCGCCCGAGACCTCGCTGTAGTACGGGGTCTGCGGGCGGGGTGCGGCCTGCTGCAGGGACTGCAGGATCACCGGCGCCTGGGGGAACTCCTCGAGCACCTCGGGGTCGTCGTAGACCGCGGTGTCGGAGGCCGGGTTGCCGTTGCTGACGAAGTAGTAGGCCTGGTTCTCCGTCGTGGTGATGCACTCGGTGGCCTCGTAGGCCAGGTCGGTGTGCTCGCTGTAGGCCCCGACGCCCAGGTTGATCCCGCCGTAGGGCGGGGCGGCCTCGACGCCCTCGTCGACCTGGGGGTAGACCGCGGCCGCGTAGTCGTCGACGACGGACTGGTCCAGCGTCCCGGCCTCCACCGCGGCCAGGCCGCGGGGGTAGACGAACGGGTAGTTGACCATGAAGCCGCCCTGGTCGGACTCGAAGCCGGTGGCCGTGGAGTCCTCGTTGGCGGTCGACAGTGCCGGCCCGACCTGGCCGGAGGTCGAGATGTCGCGCATGACCTCGGCGGCCCGGATGCCCTCCTCCGACGTCAGGCCCAGCTGGATCTGCTCGGGGTCGGTGGAGTTCTCGGCGATGATCGAACCGCCGGCGCTCTCGATGAGGGCGTTGAACCACACGGTCAGCGCCTCGGCCCGGATGCCCTGCACACCCAGCAGCACGTCCTGGTCCTGCGCGGCGGTGATCAGCTGGTCCCAGGTGACCGGCTGGGTCATGTCCAGCCCGGCGGCCTCGGCGACCGACGTGCGGTACCAGAGCACCTGGGTGTTGGCCCACCACGGGACGGCGACCAGCTCGTCGTCCCAGGTGGAGCCCTCGATGGCGCTTTCCACGACGTCCTCGGTGACCCGCTCGGCGACGTCCTCGGGCACCGGGGCCAGGAAGCCGGCCTGGGCGAACTCCGGGATGAACGGCGGGTCCAGGCTCATGATGTCGATCGAGGCGTCGTTGGCCGCCAGCCGGCGGACCAGCTGCTCGCGCTGCGCACTGGCCTCGCGGGGCAGCACCGAGGTGGTGATCGTGTACCGACCACCGGCGGCCTCCGTGCACCGGGCGGCCAGCTCGGCCTGCCCGCCGGAGTCGGGGTTCGTGTACCAGACGAGCTCGGGGACCCCGCTGTCGCCGCTGCCGCAGGCGGCCAGCCCGGACGCCAGGACGACCGCCGCAGCGCCCGCCCCCAACGCCCGCCGGGCCCTCCCCCGCGGCACGGCGGTTCGCCGTCCCCTGGTCTGGTCTGCGCTCTCAGGCACCCTGCAACCGCCTCCGTCGACGTCCAGCGGCCGGTGGGCCGCGGCGGGCCGGGCGGCGTGTTGATCACCACCCGGTCCGGCGACTGTGACCCAGGTCAAGTGCGCCGTCAAGCTGGAGTCCAGGCTGTTGCCAGTTCGTTGCCAGCGCCGTGTGGGAGTCCGTGGGGACCCGTCCGGGTGTGCTCGGTCCGGCCTGGTCAGAGCCCCGTCCGGAGCTGTCGATCACGCTGCGCGCCGGGCGTCGACCCGGTCGATCGGTCAGGTCAGGACGACGCGCCACCGGGCGAGGCCAGCACCGACGGCGTCGTCTGGTCCGCGGGGGTCTTGGGCAGTTCGTGGTCCAGGTAGGAGGCGAGCGCGGCCGTCGTCCCGACGTCCCGGCCGGCCTGCTCGGACAGGAACCACCGGTGCTCCAGCACCTCGTGGAAGACCTGCGCGGGGGCGAGGCGACCGGCCAGGTGCGGGGGGATCGCCTCCACCACGGGCACGTAGACGTCGGCGAGCCAACGGTGCGCGGCCACCGCCTCCGGCACCGGGCGGCCCTCCTTCTGCTCCAGCCACGCCCGGTGGCTGCGGACGTCGTTGAGCAGCCGCCGCGCCTGGTTCTCCTGCACCTCCAGGCCGGTGAGCCGCAGCAGCTCGCGACGGTTCTGGCCCGGCTCGGCGACCCGGGTGTCCACCCGGAGCCGGGCGCCCTCGGGGGTGTGCACCAGCTCCACCTCACCGGCGTCGAAGCCCAGCTCGTTGAGCCACTGCAGCCGCTCGGCCACCCGGTACCGCTGCTCGTCGAGCCGGAACACCTCCTCACGGGTGACGGCGTCCCACAGCGCGGCGTAGCGCTCCGGCAGGGCGTCGGCGACGTCGACCGGGCTGATCTCCGGGGACAGCAGCCCGCCGAACTGCAGGTCCAGCAGCTCCGCGCCCACCCGTTCCCGGGCCAGCTCGACGTCGTGCTGGCGCATCCCGCGGGACAGCTGCGGGTGCCGCTCGGCGGTCTCGGCGTCGACCAGGTACGCGGTCAGCCCGTCGGCGTCGGGCCGGAAGAGCGTGTTGGACAGCGAGCAGTCGCCCCAGAACACCCCCGACAGGTGCAGCCGGACCAGCAGCACGACCAGGGTGTCCAGCAGCTGGGACGTCGAGTGCTGGCTGCGGGGGCTGGAGAACAGGTGCCGGTAGGACATCGAGTACTCGAGGTACCGGGTCACCAGGATCGCCTCCTGGTCGTCGGGGCGGTCCACGCAGATCCCCAGCACCGAGACCGAGGGCAGCCCGTCGGACTCGAACTCCCCCAGCAGGCGGTACTCCCGCCGGGCGAGGGACTCGGTGATCTCCTTGAGCGCGTACACCCGGCCCTCGGTGGCCACGAAGCGGACCACGTGCCGGGAGATGCCCCGTTGCGGCACGTCCAGGAGCACCGAGGGGTCCCACTCGGACAACGGGGAGTCCCAGGGCAGGTGCAGCAGGGCCGCTGCCTCCGTCGCCGGCGGTCGGAACAGGAAGCGCATGGGGACTCCGGGGTCGGTCGGACGGGGCCGGCCGCACGGGCCGGTCGAACGGGCCGGTCGAACGGGGCCCGGGACGACGGTGCCACGTCACGGGCCCGGGCGGCAGCTGCCGCCCGGGCCCGGTGCGCGCGGTGCGCGGGTCAGCCGAGCACGTGCTCCAGCGCCGCGGCCTGCCGGGCCCGCTCGGCGGCGGTGCCCGGGCGGAGCACCAGGCCCGACAGCCAGCGCAGCACCAGCGTGGCGGCGTCCCGCTCGACCTGCAGGGCGCGGGCCAGGTCGGCCACCACGAGCCGGTCCTCGGCCAGCAGCAGCCGGGCCAGCACCTCGGGCTCGGTCACCGCGAGCCGACGCAGCACCGGGTGCGCGCCGACCTCCTCGGCCAGCCGGCCCAGGGCCGCCCCACGGGGCAGCTCGCCGGCCAGGCCGACCAGGCGCTGCAGCTCGTCGTCGAGCAGGGCCGCGGCGACGTCGTCCTTGGTGCGGAAGTGGTTGTACAGCGTGGCCTTGGCGACGCCGGCGGCGGCGGCGACGTGCTGCATCGTGGTCTTGCGCAGGCCCTGGTCGGCGAAGGCGGTGGCGGCGCCGGCGAGCAGCCCGCGGCGGGTGCGGCCCATGGCGTTGCCGGAGCGGGTGTGCTCCCCGGCCCGGTGGCCGGGGGCGGCCGGGCGCAGCGGCGGGAGGCCCTCGAAGACGACGGTGGCGTGCGTGCCGGTGGGGGCGTCCTCGCCGGCGTCGGTGGCGGGCCCGTCGAGGTCGCGGACGGCCGAGAGCACGCCCGTCGAGGCGTCGGCCACGGGGCGCGGGGCGTAGCGGTCGGGCAACGGGATCGGCTGCATGCACCCTGTGTCTCATTGCCCCTACCCAGGGTCAAGGACCGGGGCCTCGGACGACGACCGTGTCGCGGCCCCGGCCGACCGCCCGGGACGGGGTCACCCGCCCGGGTGGCGCGCCCAGCGGGCCCGCTCACCTAGCGTGGGTGGGCTCGGTGGACCGGCCACGGGCGCCCCCGGAGGAGCCCCGTGTCCCGCACCGACCGTCGCCGTCCGCAGCGGCGTCCCGACCACCACGGCCACCACGGCCACCACGGCCACCACGGCCACCGTCCCCGACGGCGGCTCCTGGTGCTGCTGCTGGTGGCGGTCCTGGGGACCCTCGGGTGGTTCGGCACCCGCCCGGACACCGGGGCCTTCGCCCTGCGCCAGCTCGCCGGCGGGGACTCCCCCACCCTGGCCCCGGGCACCCGGCTCTACGGCAACCCCGACGCGCAGGCCCTCCAGTGGGTGGCCGCCCACCCGGACGACCCGCGCACCCCGGCCGTCGCCGACGCCGTCGCCGCCCGGCCGGTCGCCCGCTGGTTCACCGACCCCACCGAGGCCGTGCGCTCACAGGTCGACGCCTACGTCGACGCGGCCTCCATCGTCGGCGCCACCCCCACCCTGGTCGCCTACGCGATCCCCGACCGGGACTGCGGCCAGTACTCCTCCGGCGGGGCCGCCGACGCCGACACCTACCGCGCCTGGATCCGGTCCTTCGCCGACGGGCTGGGCGGCCGTCGGGCCGTCGTGGTCCTGGAGCCGGACTCCCTGGTGCACTTCGACTGCCTGACCGGCGACCAGGTCACCGAGCGGGAGGCCCTGCTGGCCGACGCCACCGCCGTCCTGGCGCAGCGGGCACCGCGGGCACGGGTCTACCTGGACGGTTCGGCCGCCAACTGGTCCATCGCCGCCGCCGAGCTGGCCGACCGGCTGGTCGCGGCGGGCATCGCCGACGCCCACGGCATCGCACTCGGCGTGTCCAACTACACCGAGACGTCGACGGCGGTGGAGTTCGGCCGGGCCACCGCCCGGGAGCTCGCCGACCGGACCGGGCAGCGGCTGGGCCTCGTCGTGGACACCAGCCGCAACGGCACGGGCACCCGGGTGTGGTGCAACCCCGCGGGCCAGCGGACCGGTCAGCCGCCCACGTCCTCCCCCGGCCTGGGGGACGACGTCGACGCGCTGCTGTGGGTCAAGCCCCCCGGGGAGTCCGACGGGGACTGCGGCATCGGCGCGGGCACCGTGTCGGGGCAGTTCGACCCCGACCTGGCGGTGTCACTGGCCGGATGACCCCGACCTGACCACTCAGGCGGCGAGCGCGACCGCGCCGCGGCGCCGGGTGGTGACCGGACCGTCCACACCGACCAGCGCGAGCGCAGGCTCGGGGGCGGGGGTCGCCGCGGGGACCAGCGGGCGGACCGGGCGGCGGGCCTCGTCGGCGGTGCGGAGCTCCTGGCTGACCTGGGCGAGCAGGTCGGCGAGCTCGACGTCGAGGGCGTCGCAGATGGAGGCCAGCAGCTCCGAGGAGGCCTCCTTCTGGCCCCGCTCGACCTCCGAGAGGTAGCCGAGGCTGACCCGCGCCGCGCCGGAGACGTCGCGCAGGGTGCGGCGCTGACGCAGGCGGTGGCCGCGCAGGGTGTCGCCGAGCTGGGTGCGCAGCAGCGTCATGGCCGTCTCCTGTCTCGCTGGATGCAGTGGCGACACGACGGTCGGGCCGTCGGTGTCACCGTGCTCTCACGCTACGCGGACGACGGGTCCTCGACCCGGTGGGCCGTGCCGCGTCCGCTGATGGCGTAACGCCACGGCAGGGGCGGGCGTTCCCGCCCTCACCCCAGCCGGTCGAGCAGCCCCGCGACGGCGGCCTGGACGGTGGCCTCGCGCACCGCGGCCCGGTCGCCGGTCAGGCGCAGCAGCGACACGGTGGTGCCCCCGGGCCCGGCCAGACCGAGGAACACGGTGCCCGGCGGGTGGTCGTCGACGGGGTCGGGGCCGGCGACCCCGGTCAGCCCCACGCCCCAGGTCGCCCCGCAGCGGGCGGCGATCCCCTCGGCCAGCGCGGCCGCGGTCTCCCGGGCCACCGGGCCCACCCGGGACAGCAGGTCGGCGTCGACCCCGGCGAGGGTGGCCTTGAGGTCCGTCGCGTAGACCACCGCTCCCCCGCGCAGCGTGGCACTGGCCCCGGGCACGCCGGCCAGCGTCGCGCAGAACAACCCGGCGGTGAGCGACTCGGCGGCCGCGACGGTCTCGCCCCGGCCCAGCAGGGCGGCGTGCAGGTCGGCGGCGGTCGGCGTGGTCACGGGCTCAGGCCGCGGTGTCGCGGCGCTCGGTGGCGTTCTCACCGGCCGCTGCGGCCCGGCGCGCGGCCGCGGACCGCATGGCGCGGGCGCTGGTCCGCCGCAGCCGCAGCGCCCGGACGACGTAGTCGAACCCGGTGACCAGGGTCAGGGCCAGCGCCGCAGCCATCAGCCACCAGCGCACCGTGCCCATGAACCCGGTCAGCGGGGACAGGTAGAAGCCGATGGCCAGCGCCTGCAGCACCGTCTTGGCCTTGCCGCCGCGGCTGCTGGCGATCACCCCGTGCCGGATGACCCAGAACCGGAGCACGGTGACGCCCAGTTCCCGGACCAGGATCGCCAGCGTCACCCACCACGGCAGCAGGTCCAGCACCGAGAGCCCGATGAGCGCGGACCCGGTCAGCGCCTTGTCCGCGATCGGGTCGGCCAGCTTGCCGAACTCGGTGACCTGGTTGCGTCGGCGGGCGATCATCCCGTCGTAGCGGTCGGTGATGATCGCCAGGGCGAAGAACAGCGTCGCCCACCAGCGGCGGGCCTCGTCCATGCCGCCGTCGGCCAGCAGCAGCCAGGCGAACAGCGGGACCACGGCCAGCCGCAGCACGGTCAGTGCGTTGGGCAGGTTCACCAACCGCGCCGTGGAGGGCGGGGTGGCGGCCGGGTCCGGGACGACGCTGCTCATCGGGGGGTCACTGCCGGGTCAGGCGGCCGCGGGGACGAGACAGGCGGCCACGAGGTCGACGCCCTCGGTGCCGGTGACCCGGGCCGGCACGACCTGGCCGGGGGTCGCGTCCAGCGGGACGCCGACGACGGTGGTCTGGCCGTCGGCGTCGGGGTCCTGGTGGGCGGCGTGGCCGGTCCAGCTGCCGGGCTCCCCGGCCAGCGGCTCGGTGAGCAGCACCTCGACGTCCTCGCCGATCCGCTCCTCGGCGCGCTGCGCGGTGAGCTCCTCGACCAGGTCGGTGATCCGGGCGACCCGTGCGTCGACCTCGTGCTGGGGCAGGTGGCCGTCCAGGCGGGCACCCTCGGTGCCCTCCTCGTCGGAGTAGCCGAACACCCCGACGGCGTCCAGGCGGCCCGCGGTCAGGAAGCGCTCCAGCTCGGCGACGTCGGCCTCGGTCTCGCCGGGGAACCCGAGGATGACGTTGGTGCGGAAGCCGGCGGTGGGGGCGATGGCGCGGGCCCGGTCGATGAGGGCGAGGAAGTCCTCGGTGCCGCCGAAGCGGCGCATCCGGCGCAGCAGGGTCGGCGAGCTGTGCTGGAAGGACAGGTCGAAGTAGGGCGCGATGCCCGGGGTGCCGGCGATGGTCTCCAGCAGGCCCGGCCGCAGCTCGGCCGGCTGCAGGTAGGCCACCCGCACCCGGACCAGGCCCTCGATCGCGGCCAGCTGGGGCAGCAGCTTCTCCAGCGTGCGCAGGTCGCCGATGTCCTTGCCGTAGGAGGTCGAGTTCTCGCTCACCAGGACCAGCTCGGTCACGCCCTGGCCCGCCAGCCAGTGCGCCTCGCCGAGGACCTCGGCGACCGGGCGGGAGACGAACGCGCCACGGAAGGTGGGGATGGCGCAGAAGGCGCAGCGCCGGTCGCAGCCGCTGGCCAGCTTCAGCGCGGCCGAGGGGCCGCTGGCCAGCCGGGTGCGCTTGAGCCAGTCGTGCCCGGGGATGGCGGGTGCCTCCGGCGAGATCGCGGCCCGGGTGCGGTCGGCCGGGCTGATCGGCAGCAGGGTGCGACGGTCACGCGGGGTGTGCGGCACCAGCGGGCGCCCGGCCAGGACGTCGTCCAGTCGGTCGCCGATGGCCTCGTAGTCGTCGAAGCCCAGCACCGTGGCCTCGGGCAGCGCCCCGGCCAGCTCGGTGCCGTACCGCTCGGCCATGCAGCCCACCGCGACCACTTGCGCACCGCTGCCGGTGGCCTCCAGGATCGCGTCGACGGAGTCCTTCTTGGCCGTCTCGATGAAGCCGCAGGTGTTGACCAGGACGGCGTCGGCGTCCTCGGCGTCGGTGACCAGCTCGTACCCGTCGGCCGACAGCCGGCCGGCCAGCTCCTCGGAGTCGACCTCGTTGCGGGCACAGCCCAGGGTCACCATGGCGACCTTGCGGGCTCCGGCGGGGAGGTCGGCGAGAGGCAGGGCAGGTCCAGCGGGCACAACAGTCACCCGGACATCGTAGGCGCCGCTGTCATCCTTCTCCGCCGCCGCGGAGCAGCATGAGGGTGCCGGGCAGGTCATCGGGCTTGAGCAGCACGTCGCGGGCCTTGGAACCCTCCGACGGGCCGACGATCCCGCGGCTCTCCATCAGGTCCATCAGCCGGCCGGCCTTGGCGAACCCGACCCGGAGCTTGCGCTGCAGCATCGAGGTCGACCCGAACTGGCTGGTGACGACGAGCTCGACGGCCTGGACCAGCAGCTCCAGGTCCCCGCCGATGTCCTCGTCGATCTCCTTCTGCTCGCCGCCGGCCTTCTCGACGACCTCCTGCCGGTAGTCGGGCTCGGCCTGCCGCTTGGTGAACTCGACGACCGCCTCGATCTCGCTGTCGGAGACGTAGGCGCCCTGCACGCGGATGGGCTTGCCTGCGCCGATCGGCAGGAACAGGGCGTCGCCCATGCCGATCAGCTTCTCCGCGCCGGGCTGGTCGAGGATGACCCGGCTGTCGGTGAGGCTGGAGGTGGAGAACGCCAGCCGCGAGGGCACGTTGGCCTTGATCAGCCCGGTGACGACGTCGACCGAGGGCCGCTGGGTCGCCAGCACCAGGTGGATGCCGGCCGCACGGGCCTTCTGGGTGATCCGGACGATCGACTCCTCGACGTCGCGGGGAGCGACCATCATCAGGTCGGCCAGCTCGTCGACGATCGCCAGGATGTAGGGGTAGGGCCGGTAGACCCGCTCGGACCCGGGCGGCGCGGTGATCTCCCCGCGCTCGACCTTCTTGTTGAAGTCGTCGATGTGCCGGACGCCGGTGGCGCGCATGTCCTGGTAGCGCTGCTCCATCTCCTCGACCAGCCAGGCCAGCGCGGTGGCGGCCTTCTTGGGGTCGGTGATGATCGGCGTGATCAGGTGCGGGATGCCGTCGTAGGGCGTGAGCTCGACCATCTTGGGGTCGATGAGGATCATCCGCAGCTGGTCGGGCGTGGCCCGCAGCAGCAGCGAGGTCAGCAGCGAGTTGATGCAGGAGGACTTGCCGGCACCGGTGGCACCGGCCACCAGCAGGTGCGGCATCTTCGCCAGGTTGGCGCAGACGAAGCCGCCCTCGATGTCCTTGCCCAGCCCGACCAGCATCGGGTGCGGGTCCTGCTTGGCCGCCCCCGATCGCATGACGTCGCCGAGGCTGACGGTCTCGCGGTCGGTGTTGGGCACCTCGATGCCCACGGCGGACTTGCCGGGGATCGGCGCCAGGATCCGGATGTTGTCGTTGGCGACGGCGTAGGCCAGGTTGCGGGTCAGCGCGGTGATCTTCTCGACCTTGACCGCGGGCCCCAGCTCGACCTCGTAGCGGGTGACGGTCGGTCCGCGGGTGAACCCGGTGACCGCAGCGTCGACGTTGAACTGCTCCAGCACCCCGGTGATCGCCTCGATGGCGACGTCGTTGGACTTGGAGCGGGCGCGCGGCGGGGTGCCGGCGCGCAGCGTGTTCAGCGAGGGCAGGACGTAGTCGCCCTCGACCGGCTCGATCTGCAGCTGCTCGGAGTCGCCCTGCGGCATCGGCTCCAGCTCGACGGGCTTGAGCGTGCGGTCGACCACGGGGGGACGGCGCAGCGAGGCGGTGCCCACCGGCTCGACGGCGACGGCGTCCGCCGCGCCGTCCAGGGCGCCGGTGTCCACGACGCCGGTGTCCATCGAGTCGGCCCCGGTCAGGGTCTCCAGTGCGGCCTTGGCGCGGCTGCGGCGGGGCTTGACGACCGGCTCGGGCTCGACGACGTCCAGACCGTCGTCGAACTCCTCGTACTCGTCCTCGTCGTACTCCTCGTCGTCCTCGGCGCGACCGGTGACCCGGTCCAACCAGCCGCGCAACCGCTCGGGCACCTGGTGCACGGGGGTGGCGGTGATGACCAGGACGCCGAAGAAGACCGCGAGCAGCAGCAGGGCGACGCCCACGACGGGGCCGACGCCGGCCCCCACCGGGTTGCCGATGGCCCAGCCGACCAGACCGCCGCCGGCGTCGCGACCGGCGTCGTCGGCCGGGGAACCGGTGACCAGGTGCGCGATGCCCAGCACCGGCAGCACCACGCAGACCCAGCCGATGACCAGCCGGCCGCGCGCCTCGGGCTTGGGCCCGTGGCGCAGCAGCCGCACCGCACCCACCAGCAGGACCACGGGCAGCACGTAGGTGAGCGCGCCGAAGGCCCAGCGGAAGGCACCGGCGATGTCGGACCCGACCGGGCCGACGTCGCCGACGTAGGCGGTGACGCCCAGCACGATCGCCAGCCCGAGGACGGCGAGGCCGACGCCGTCACGGCGGTGTTCGGGGGCCAGCGGCTCGGCCTCGTCGGGCCGGGCGACGGAGCGGGCGAGGCCACCGGCGCCGCGGGCCAGCAACGACCAGCTGCCGCTGGCGGCCGACCAGAGCCCGGCGCCGATCGAGCGGCGCGGCTTCGCGGCCGGACGACGGGCCGCGGTGGTGGAGCCGCGCTTGGCCGGGGCACGGGTGCCCGTGGCCCGCTTGGCGGGCGCCTTCTTCTTGGCGGACGTGGTGGCCGGGCGGCTCCGCGACGAGCCGCCGGCCGCCGGCCGCCGGCTCGGGGTGGACGCGCGCGCAGGCATGTCGCCGACGGTAGGCGAGTGCGTGGTGCTCGTGTGGCAGGCGGGACTGCGTGTCTGCCGGGCGCTCCTGTCGGACCCGCTGGCTACCGTCGCGGCATGCAGACGCACCCGTTCGGCAGCTGGCCCACCCCGATCACCTCCGAGCTGGTGGTGCAGGGCGCGGCGCGCCTCGGCGAGGTGGCCGTGGTGGACGACGGCGTCTGGTGGGCGGAGGGCCGGGCGTCCGAGGGCGGGCGCACGGTGCTGGTGCACCGTGCGGCCGACGGGACGACCACCGACCTGCTGCCGGCGCCCTGGAACGCCCGCACCCGGGTGCACGAGTACGGCGGTGGCTCCTGGGCGGTCGACGGGGGCACGGTCTTCTTCACCGACTTCGGCGACCAGCGGCTGTACCGGGTCCTGCCCGGCGGCGGGGAGCCCGAGGCGCTGACCGCGGCCCCGGAGATCCCGGCCGGGGTGCGCTTCGCCGACCTGACGGTCACCCCCGGCGGGCTGGTGCTCGCCGTGCGGGAGACCCACACGGCCTCCGGGGACGCCGCCGAGGTGGTGCACGAGGTCGTCACCGTCGCACTCGACGGCACCGTCGACGTGCTGGTCACCGGCCCCGACTTCGTGTCCGACCCGCGGCTGGGCCCGGACGGGTCGCTGTGCTGGTTGCAGTGGCAGCACCCGGACATGCCCTGGGACGCCGCCGAGCTCGTCGTGCGCGCACCGGACGGGCGGGAGACCGTCGTCGCCGGCGGTCGGTCGGGGGCCCGTCCGGAGTCCGTCGTGCAGCCGGTCTGGTCCGCGGACGGCTCACTGCTCTTCACCGCCGACCGCACCGGGGTGTGGGCGCTGTACCGGTGGCGCCCGGGGACGGGACCCGAGCTGCTGCTGGACACCGGCAGCGACCTGACCGGTCCGCAGTGGGTGTTCGGTGCCAGCCGCTTCACCGAGCTGCCCGACGGCCGGCTGGTGCTGGCCGTCGGCCGGGACGGCGCCGACCGGCTCGCCGTCCTGACCGCCGACGGGCTCCGCGAGGTCGACACCCCGTACGCCTCCTTCGGCCAGCTGCGCGCCGACGGCACCGCCGTGGTGTGTGTCGCCGGCGGCCCCACGACGAAGCCCGTCGTCGCCCGGGTCGACGTCGACGCGGGCACGGTCGAGGAACTCCGCCCGGCCCCGCAGGAGCTGGACCCGGCGTGGTTCTCCCGGCCGGTGCACGTCACCTTCCCGACCACCGATGACGGCTCCGGCGTCACGGAGGCGCACGCGCTGGTCTACCCGCCCACCAACCCCGACGTCACCGCGCCGCCCGGCGAGCTCCCGCCGCTGGTGGTGGTCGTGCACGGCGGTCCGACGTCCGCGGCCTCGCCGGTGCTCACGCTGGGCACCCAGTACTGGACCTCGCGCGGGTTCGCCGTCGCCGACGTCGACTACCGCGGGTCCACCGGCTACGGCCGGGCCTACCGGGACGCGCTGCAGGGCCGGTGGGGCATCGCCGACCTGGACGACGTCGTGGCCTGCGTGCGGTACCTCTCCTCCCCCGACGCGCCCGGGGCGCTGCGCGTCGACCCGGCCCGGGCGGTCGTCCGCGGCGGCTCGGCCGGTGGGTACACGACGCTGGCCGCGCTCACCTTCCGCCCCGGGGTGTTCGCCGCGGGTGCCAGCCACTACGGCGTGGCCGACCTGGCGGCCCTGGCCGCGGACACGCACTCGTTCGAGTCCCGGTACCTCGACGGGCTGATCGCCCCCTGGCCGGCGGGCGAGGCCGTCTACACCGAGCGCTCCCCCATCCACGCGGTCGACCGGCTCTCCACCCCGCTGGCGGTCTTCCAGGGTGCGGAGGACCGGATCGTGCCGCCCGAGCAGGCCGAGACCATGGTCGCGGCCCTGCGGGACAAGGGGGTGCCGCACGCCTACCTGCTCTTCCCCGGGGAGCAGCACGGCTTCCGGCAGGCTGCCAACATCCGGGCGGCGCTGGACGGCGAGCTGTCCTTCTACGCTCAGGTGCTCGGCTTCGAGCTGCCCGCGGCCGAGGGGATCACCCCGATCACGGTCCGCTGAGGTCGGGGGCGGCCAGACCCCGGGTCAGACCTCGAGCACCGTCGGCACGATCATCGGCCGGCGGCGGTGGGTCTGGGCCACCCAGGTGCCGACGGTGCGGCGGACGACCCGGGACAGCTTCTGGGCCTCCACCGGGCCGTCGGCCAGCGCCGCCCGCAGCGCCGTCTCCACCAGGGCCAGCGCGGGGTCGAAGGCCGTGGGATCGTCGGCGAACCCGCGGGCGGTCAGGTGCACCGGTCGCACCAGGGTGCCCGTCGTGGGCTCCACCACCACGGTGATGGCGACGAAGCCCTCCTCCCCGAGGATCCGGCGGGCCTGCAGCGACTCCTCGCCCACCTCGCCGACGCCGAGCCCGTCGACGTAGACGTCGCCGATGGGCACCCGGCCGACGATCGAGGCCCGGCCGTCCACCAGGTCGACGACGACGCCGTCCTCGGCCAGCAGCACCTGGTCGGCCCGCATCCCGGTCTCGGCGGCGATCGCGGCGTGCGCCCGCAGGTGCCGCCACTCCCCGTGGACGGGCAGCAGGTGCCTGGGGCGGGTGACCTGCAGCAGGGTGCGCAGCTCCCCCGCGGGCGCGTGGCCGGACACGTGCACCCGGGCGGTCTCCTTGTGCACCACGGTCGCGCCCAGCCGGGTCAGCCCGTTGATGACGCCGTAGACCGCGGTCTCGTTGCCGGGCACCAGCGAGCTGGCCAGCAGCACGGTGTCCCCGGCGGTGATCGTGACCTGGGCGTGGTCGCCGCGGGCCATCCGGCCCAGTGCGCTCAGCGGCTCACCCTGGGAGCCGGTGCTGACCAGCACCACCTGGGCCGGCGGCATCTGCAGGGCCTCCTCGAGGGTGACCACCAGGCCCGCCTCGACGTGCAGCAGCCCCAGCTCCTGGGCCAGGCCCATGTTGCGCACCATCGAGCGTCCGACGAGGGCGACCTTGCGCCGGTGCCGGACGGCGCTGTCGAGGACCTGCTGGATGCGGTGCACGTGGCTGGCGAAGCTGGAGACGATCAGCCGCTGCCCGGCGCGGGCGAACACGCCGTCCACGACCGGGCCGATGGACCGCTCGCTGGTGACGAAGCCGGGCACCTCGGCGTTGGTCGAGTCGCTGAGCAGCAGGTCGACCCCGGCGTCCCCGAGCCGGGCGAAGGTGGCCAGGTCGGTGACCCGGCCGTCCAGCGGCAGCTGGTCCATCTTGAAGTCCCCGGTGTGCACCAGCGTGCCGGCCGGGGTGTGCACGGCGACGGCCAGCGCGTCGGGGATGGAGTGGTTGACGCAGACGTACTCGGTGTCGAACGGCCCGGCCTGGTGGTGGTCACCGGCGGTGACCTCGACGAGAACCGGCTCGATCCGGTGCTCGCGGAGCTTCGCCGCCACCAGGGCCAGGGTGAACCGGGAGCCGATCAGCGGCAGGTCCGCCCGCAGCCGCAGCAGGTAGGGCACCGCGCCGATGTGGTCCTCGTGCCCGTGGGTGAGGACGACGCCCACGACGTCGTCGATCCGGTCGGCGATGACGCTGAAGTCGGGCAGCACCAGGTCGATGCCGGGCTGGTCGGCCTCGGGGAACAGCAGGCCGCAGTCGATGACCAGCAGCGCGCCGTCGAACTCGAGCACGGCCATGTTCCGGCCGATCTCGCCCAGCCCGCCGACGGGGACGACCCGCAACGCGCCCGCGGGCAGCGGTGGCGGGTCGGTCAGCCCCAGGTGGGCCGTGCTGGGCAGCGGGCCGCTCACAGCTGCACGCCGCCCTCGGCGAGGTCGCGGCGGAGCTGGGCCACCTCCTCCTCGGTGGCGTCGACCAGGGGCGGACGGACCGGACCCGAGGGCAGGCCCTGCAGCCGCAGCGCGGCCTTGACCAGGATCGCGCCCTGGGTGCGGAAGACCCCGGTGTAGACCGGCAGCAGCGAGGTGTTGACCTCGCGAGCCCGCACCAGGTCCCCGGCCTCGACGGCAGCGATCAGCTCGGCCAGCCGCGGCCCCACGAGGTGCCCGACGACGCTCACCACGCCGACCGCACCGAGGGCCAGCAGCGGGAGGTTCAGCGCGTCCTCACCGCTGTAGTAGACGAGGTCGGTGCGGGCCAGCGTCCAGGCCACGGCCGGCAGGTCGCCCTTGGCGTCCTTGACCGCGACGATCCGCGGGTGCTCGGCGGCCCGGACCAGGGTCTCCACCTCGATCGGCACCACCGAACGCGGCGGGATGTCGTAGAGCATCACCGGCAGGTCGGTGCTGTCCGCGATCGAGGTGAAGTGCCGGAGCAGCCCGGACTGGGGCGGCTTGTTGTAGTACGGCGTCACGGCCATCAGCGCGTGCGCCCCGAGACGCTCGGCGTCCCGCGCCTTGTCGATCGAGTGCGCGGTGTCGTTGGTGCCCACCCCGGCGACGACGACCGCCCGGTCGCCCACGGCGTCGAGCACCACCTCGAGCACCGAGCGCTGTTCGGCGTCGCTGAGCGTCGGGGACTCCCCCGTCGTGCCGTTGACCACCAGGCCGTCGTGCGCGCAGCGGTCCACCAGGTGCGCGGCCAGCTCCTGGGCGCCGGCCAGGTCGACCGTGCCGTCCTCGGTCATCGGCGTGACCATGGCGCTGAGCACGCGACCGAAGGGCCGCCGGGGGTCGCGGGCTCCGGTGGCCGGGACGGGTGAGGACATGGGTCGAACTTACCGACCGGTCGCGGGCCGCTGCCGGGCCGCTGCCGGGCAGCTGGCCGCTCCTGCCCGGGCGGGCGGCCCTCGGACGCCCCGGGCAGGATGCGGCCGTGACCCTCCCCCCGGACGCCCCCGCCGTCGGCGGGCAAGTCGACGCTCGCGGCGACCC